>NZ_JACJEM010000050.1:0-34687 GCF_014164085.1 Pseudoalteromonas sp. SG45-5
ACATACAGGACTAAGTGCGTATGATTGCTCATAACAGCATAAGCACAGACGTCAATACAAAATATCTTGGCTAACTCTAGCAGTTTGTCTTCAACCCACCCTCTGCGGTGCTCGTAAGATTGACCAGTAAAATGGTCTTCACCGCACAAAAAAGCACGCCGAACACAACGTGATATACAGTGGTAGTACTTTGTATCAACCAAACTTACTTGACGCTTTCTTGCGATTGCCATAAGACACTCTGCTTGTTTTCACACTGATGAAAGCCTAGTACTTAGTTCGCCAAACTGCAAAAATTAGAGTGGGTGTCTAGTTTATTGATCGATAAATTTGGCAAAGTTATAACCCAATCAACGGGTTCGCCTATACTTGAAGGTGAAAATTTTATCATTAGACTTATTGAATCGATAAAAACAGTGGCCGGTCACTTAGCATCTGACGTAGCTACTCCATCGGGGTTACCAGCACCATTAATGCCACTACTATCTTTCCTACAATTCGGTTCTATAGGAGATAAGAATTACACAATAGCTGAAATTGCCAGACTAATGTACAGAAGCGGTTATGACCTCAGACACTTCATAGCATCATCTATACCATTAGCAATAAGCGAGTTTATTGTAAGGCTTGGTTTTATAATAAAAAGGTTACATCGCGGCTACTCATTTAAAGACTCAATTCCAAATGCTTCAAATACAACATTAAGACGCCAACTTATTATTTGTCATGCAACATCAGGATTAATCAATGCAGGAAAAGTTTACATAACCAAAAACCCTTTAAGTATCAGCTGGCCTTTAGTCCTTTTGTTACTCAGGTATTCATATCCTGAATTAAAGTATCTACTTTTTGGGGAAGAAGCAATAAGATCCTCATTGGTTGAGAAAGAGATCTTTGATGGTTATGAATCTTTGAATTCAGAACTTGATCAATATTTTATAAGTGATTCACGAATACAAGTTTAATCTAAGTTAACTCTTAATATTTTTACGAGTTAAATAAGAACCAACTAACGTTAATATGTATTAACGTTAGTTGGTTTTATTATGCCAATAGGTAGAAGTTATTACTATTTGTAATATGCGCGTCAACTTTGATACCTACATCAACTTTATCTTCTAGTTTTACGCTTTTTACTGCATCGTTATTAACTTGCATCCCTTCAATGTTTACTGTTATGAAGTTGGGATAAACTGATTTTCTTTCTACAATAATCTTAGAGGCGCTTGTTAACTCAATGTCAGAAGCATCACAACATAAGATTGAATTATTAAAGACAGAAATTGGCTTAATTGGAGTGCTTTTCACGTTGACTTTTTGGTTCAAAACTCTATCAGTTAAACAATGATATAGAGATTCGCTATAAGACTGAAAGAAAACACAATATTCAAGAATTAATTCAGGAGTTAATAAATTTAGAACTTTCGTACCATGAGCGACTTCATTTCTTCTATCTGCAATCTCATCTATAGCTTTAAAAAGTTGCTTAGAGCTAGTTCCTTCAGGATTATCAAATTTACTTTCTAGCGTACTTTTTATCGGTTCGTAATTGCAAACTAACTTATTTAAATCATTTATATCAACACTCTTGAAATACTCATTTATTGAACTGCTCCGAAAATTTGAACTATGCTGTATAAAAGCTTCGTAGTTAAGTTTAATGGAACCGTTTGATACATTATTGTATAACGCTGAAATAATGATTTCAGGTGCTAGATCTTTATTTTTTTGAAGACCCAAATTTAAAAGCAGCTCCGAACACTTCTTTATATTGGCTTCCCTAATTTTGTTAGGTAATTCATTGTAAGTGTTGAAAACACTAGATATTGAGACCAAATAACCTTTAAGTAAATCTTCAATATAACGCTCAAAAATTCCATACAACGAAATAACATAAGAGTTATAATTAAATATTTTATTAGCCACCATATTTATTTCAATATCTTCAACTAAATGCTTTAGAGAATCATCTTTTTGCAATGAAGAAACTGTTTTTAAAGTAGATGTTTGAGAAGCTATGTGCTTCTCTAGAGCCTCTAACTCCTGACTGAAATCCTCAAGAGCTGCTTTCATGATACAAATTGATTAAAGAAGTCTGAAAATATTTTAAACCTCGTATTTACCGCATTCTTATTAGTATCTCTACCCTTCATTTGTTCATATATATCTTTATGAAATTGCTCAGTAGCAGCGAGAATTTTGCCTTTATTTGCTATTAGCTCATCTTTCTTATCTAGCATTGTAGAAAGCACGTGCATTATTGGATCATATAATAGTTTAGTTGGTCGCTCATAATGGAACCACTTACCTTCTCTATGTCTATGTAACCAGAAAGCTTTTTCCCCATAGATATCCCACGAGAGCTTTATAGTTTCTTCAAACAACCTCTTTTGTTTTTCAATAACTTCAGGGGTAAAAATTACATTACCTTCCTTTTGAAACTCATCAAAAAACACTTCCATTGTGTTACCTTTCCAATTATCAAGCTGCCTATATGCAAAGAACCTCAAACATAACTCAACGTCTGACATATCTTTATATAGTTCGTTAGATATGACCTCATTTCTATCCGTTGTACCAGTTTCAAGCTCTTCTGCGTCTGGTACAGGTATATTCCACAACCTGCAAAAGTATTCATTTCTAGCCAATGAAATACACATTGAATTCACCACCCCTGGATATAGTGCATTCCGTATTTCTTGAGGCTTTAACTTTTCACCACCACTATTAATCCTTTCAAAAACCAATTGCTTCAAACGGTTGGCTTCTTCAGTACTTTTTGCAGTTTCTTGTAGTAGGATAATTGAAGAAATATACCTACGGTCAATCCCTTTTTGTATTTGCTCTGGCAAACTAGAATATGTGCACCCATTCAATTCAGGCCACTCTGATAGTCCTGCTAGTTGAAATTCATTTGCATAAAATTGTGAGATAGCAGTCAAGCGCTGCAACCCATCCATAACTTCGTACTCTGAAAAATTAACTTCATAGAGAAATATAGGAGGAATAGGAACATTCATGATAAATGATTCTATTAGTTTCGATTTTCTTTCAATACCCCAGCGATGCCTCCTCTGAAATTCAGGATTTAATTTATAATCATCACTTTTTACCATTGCAAGTATTGTATTTAGTGGATATCGTGCCTGCTCTGTAACAATTCTGACAGCACCTTTTATATATTTTTCATTCGCCGCTGATTTATCAAGGTCTTCAATCCCACCATGCCCGTTTTTATCGAAATCAATTTTTTCATTATCAAACAGTTGAATATCCATTATTTATCTCTACCTGATTAGTTGGTTTGAACCAAAGACGTAACAGAACCCTTTAGAGGCCCAGCGTGTGACACCAATATACTATTTTATCTAATTTAATCAAATACAAAACGAGCTAACAACTTGCTGCAACCTCTTCAAATTAGCCCCACCATGCGTGTACTTATCTGTAATCCCACCTTTTGAAATTTCGTGACCAACAACTTGTTGTATTAATGAAAGATCAAACGAGTGATTATTTCTTATGTTACTTATGAACGTATGTCTAAAGCTGTGGTAACTACGCAGCTCATCTAATTCATTAACACTAGGTATTTCAAGATCTAAAACCAAGCGACCAAACCAACTAGTAATACTCTCAGCCGATGTTATTTCATATAGAATACGCTCTTGCGTTTGCTCTACGTATTCTAAAAAGCCAAGTTCGATTAACCGTTTATGGATAGGAATTTTACGTTTAGCGTTATTCGTTTTAAGGCGTTGGGATTCATGCTCATCAGTCACTAAAATGTAGTTAATACCATCTTCAATACGGATATCAGGTTTTCTTAACTGGTATATCTCTGTTCGTCTTGAACCTGTATACATGGCTAATAATAGTGACCACTTTTGCCATGCATATTTTGTTTGTATTGCAAAGGCTTCAAACTTAGTAAGTTCTTCGCTATTAAAAACACCACGTATACGCTGTTTAAAGTCTCGTTTTATAGTACATGGTGAATGCTGAATATATTCAACAGTATCTCTTTTAGCATACGCGAATATCCCCTGTAACCACTTGTAATAGCCTTGAACTGTTTTAGGTGTAACTAAGTCATCATCTGGCACATCAAAGTCTAGGCACTCTTGCAGGCTCATTTTACTGTATGGTGCGCAGTTCTTTTTAGGTAACTGATAACAACGGTCAATAAAACGACCTATATCACTCGCTTTGTAACTTTCAATTGGTTTATCTTCACTCAGTAAACACCATGCTTCGTAGTGGCGAGCATACTCTTTTAAAAGCCTATCGCTTAAACCTGCATTTACTTTGAAATCTAAAAACTCAGCATAAACTTCTGAAAATAATGGGCCTTGAGTTTGTAGTTTTTCTTCACTTGGCTGACTTTCAGCTATGGTGTAAGAGCTTTTATTAAACATTGAATCTAATAAATGTTTTTGCTCTGAATCTTTAGTTAAGCAAGAGGCCAAGTATTTAGCCTGTAAATTTCTTGAGGTTTCTAGCATACTTTTGAATGCCGAATACTCTAATGACCCATGTTCAAACTCTACATCGTATTTGTTTAGTGTATCAATTGCATTAATATTATCGGCATAAAAGTTGTCGTTTTCATCTGAGTCATCAAATAAGTCTTCATCTGTTTCAACTTCAGAACTATTAAACATACCAGCGAGTAAAAACGTATCTAATTGACGTGCAAGCTGACGAATACTTTTTTCAATTTGTTTATTAGCTACAATATCGGCATTACTTAAACCACTATTTTTAAGTGCCATGTACTTGCTGACCAAAACGTAAATATTGAGCACTTCATAATCATTGTTTTTTAAAGCTTCAACCAATAATTCACCTGTCTCACCATCTGCAATAGAAAGCATAATGTTTGCTGCGGTTCTTAAATGTGTAGGTGAGTGACTGTTTAACGGCTTTGCTTTAATGCCATTTATAGAGTGTGCCGTTGAAGCATAACGTTGTTCTTCTTTTGCTATTATTTTTTTGCTTAGCTCATGGGTAAGTTTTTGCTTCATATGAATTAAGATACGTTTTGCTTGAGTGATTAAAGTTTCAGTATCTATATTGTGTCGTTCACTCGCAAGTATTTTTAGTTTATCTAATTCGGGTTTGATTAAGTCTAGAAAGTTTAAAGCATGATGAAGATGTTTGGTTTTAAGTGAAATGCGTATATCGGAGCCGATAAATTTACTAGGGAAAACATAACGAAAATAGTAACGCTCTTTTCGTAGTATGAGGTGTTCGGGGAGTTTGATATGTCTCATTAAGTTACCTATGTGTAAGTAACGTATTGAGTTTATTTGGCACACTATTTGGCACACTTTTAAATTTTGTGCCATGAGATTAGTGGTTCAAGCGTAAGCACCTAATAAATCAGATGCTTACGCTTGAGTTTGAGTCAGCCTATAAGCCGGGTTTTGTCCTTTCCGAAGAAAGTGATAATCATTCGTCTAGGCCATAAATCGCTCTATGGCTCAAGCAACCTACCCGGTTCTCACGTGGGCCACGCGTTCATTATTTAAAATGATAGAACCCTATTTGGTCTTGCTCCGAGTGGAGTTTACCTTGCAACCGACTATTACTAGCGGCCCGGTGCGCTCTTACCGCACCCTTTCACCCTTACCAACCGAAGTTGGCGGTCTCCTCTCTGCTGCACTTGTCGTGGGCTCACGCCCCCCAGCCGTTAACTGGCACTCTGCCCTGTGGAGCCCGGACTTTCCTCCCCCTGATCATTTTCGTCACAGGCAGCGATCATCTTGGCTGACTCGGCGCGCAGTATACATGAGGTGAATGCCAAGCGCAGTAAGATTTACTCTTTTTCTTCAATAATTGTTTTATACAAGGCGTTTTTTTTCATTCCAAAGTAATCAGCAACAACACCACAGGCTTTTTTCATTGGCATTTCATTTTCAAGTAATGCCAACATTTTGCGTGCTTCTGGTGGAACGTCGTCTACTTGCTTGGGTTTACCTGGCAGCATGAGTACTATTTCGCCGCGTTGCTTGGTTGGATCGTTTGTTAAAAACTGTTTTAGCTCACTTACACTGCCATTAAAAAATGTTTCAAACGTTTTGGTCAGCTCTTTAGCAAACACGACTTGTTGATCGTCGCCAAGTGCTTGGGCTAAATCATCAAGGCTTGCCATTATACGGTGCGTGCTTTCGTACATTATGCTGGTCATGCTTGAATTAACAGCCTCAGTAAAAAAGTCTTGACGGGCTTTACTTTTAGCCGGCGTAAAGCCTAAAAATTGAAAGCGGTCTGTGGGTAGCCCAGAGCAACATACTGCAGTAATTGCAGCACACGCACCAGGTATAGGTGTTACATGTGCGCCTTGCTCGCGGCATAAGTTTACAACCGCATAACCAGGGTCACTGATCAAGGGAGTTCCAGCATCAGAAACCAGCGCGATATTTAGCCCTTGGTTAAGCTGATCAATTATTTGTTGCGCTTTTTGCTTCTCGTTATGATCGTGTAATGCAAAGGTTTTAGCCTTGATACCAAAGTGGCTGAGTAGCTTGCCAGTATGGCGAGTATCTTCAGCAGCTATTAAGTCGACTTGCGATAATGTCGCGATTGCACGCTGACTTAAGTCGTCATAATTGCCAATTGGGGTGGCTACGATGTAAAGAGTGCCAATTTTCTGTGAATTCTCCTCATTTAACATTGAGGTCTCCTGCGTCAGTCAGTAATATAAGCAAATCGCGTTAACGTATTGGGAAATCATTGTGCGACTTAAACTAGTTAGTCTATTAATTATATTGTCAGGGTTATCGGCTTGTAGCACAACCGAAAAACCAACTAAAAACAGTGATAACTTCAGTAACAGTGCTAATGCACTAAAAAATCAAGCAACCAGTGCACAATCTATCTATCTATTAGCTCAAAATCGTCAAGGTGCCGATAAAATACAGTTATTATATAGCGCGCGCGATGCTGCAATTAATGAAAAAAACTGGCCTTTATTAGAGCAAATAGGCAGTGACCTTGAGCTAACAGCCAGTGTAGATCAGATTCAAAATCGCCTTTATATTGCGTTTGCGCAAAAACAACAAAATAAAAACAAACAAGCCTTAGTTATTTTGCAGTCTTTAGACGGTCAACTTATTCAGCCTGAACATTTTGCATGGCATCAGTTTTTAACTGCTAGTATTTATGCATCACAAAATTTTCCTAAAAAAGCAGCGCCTTATTTTTTTAAAGCATCAGAAACCGCAGCTAAAAATAATATTGATATTCCGCAGCTTAATGAAAGCTTGTGGGATAACTTAAAAAAGCTCTCGTCTTATGCACTTGAGCGCTTTAACCGTGGAGCAGTGATCCAACAAGGTTGGGTTAACCTTGCTTTATACCACCAAGTTTATGCAAATAGCGGTGTGGAATTAGACCAAGCAATTAATAACTGGCGACGCCGTTATAGAGGCCATCCTGCAGATTCTATTTTACCTAAAAAAGATGAAGCACTTACCGAGTTAGCTGCCATAAAAATTGAACGCTTAGTGGTGCTATTTCCGCAGTCGGGCCCTAATGAGCGTTTAGGTGACGCACTTAGAGCTGGCGCTTTAGCAGCGCTGGATACAAAAAAGATAGCTGAAACTATTTTTATTGACGAAAACCTAAGCACCGAAGAAATTGCAATACAGCTTGAAAAAATTAAGCCTGACTTTGTGATTGGCCCACTATTAAAGGCTAACATCGACAAGCTAGCGAGTGCTAAAACATTAATTGATACACCCGTTTTGCATTTGAACACACTTGATGGCGAGCGTATTTCACTACAGCATTACTTTTTTGCATTAAATCCAGAACATGAAGTAGAACAAGCATTGGAGCACTTTTTAGCTATGGGTTACCAAAAACCTATGTTACTTGCGCCTAATAATGCTAACGGACAGCGCCTAGTTGATTATTTTAATTTGCAATGGCAGCGCTACAGTGAAACTAAAGCGCAAATTGGCTTATACAATGATAAAAAAGATATGCCAAACACCATTACCAGTTTGCTCGAAGTTGATAAATCAAAAGAACGTATAAAAACTGTAAAAGCGTTATTTAAGCAAGAAGTCGAAAATGAAACACGCTCACGCGGTGATATAGACGTTATTTATATTCTAGGTGATGCAATCGAAACACGTTTAATTAAACCTTACTTAGATGTAAATGTAAGTACATTTGCGGACAGAATTCCGCTTTACGCTAGCTCAAAAAGTCATAGTAAACAGATTGATCGTACAGACAAAGGTGATTTAGATGGCCTATACTTTACCGAGTTACCGTGGATGCTTAATTCACAACTAAAACAATCAAATTTACGCTATCAATATAATACATTGTGGCCTGATCAGGCTGATATAAGCCAGCGCCTATTTGCGATGGCATACGACGCTGTACTCGTGTTACATGATATTAGACAGCTAAGTATAATACCTGGTAAGCAGTTTAATGGCCTAAGTGGCAAACTATCGGTCAACAGTAATGGCTATATAGAACGCACACTCGATTGGGCACAATATGCAAACAGACGCATTAAACCTGTTAAGTTAAAAACACAGCGTCCTATTCCGTTATTTATGCAATCAGCGGGTGAAATACACACTATAAATTAAATAAGGGGGCGACATGTCGTGGTTTAAAGAGCTGTGGCAAAATAGTCGTGAAAAAGGCCAGTATTATGAGCTTGAAGCACAAAAATACTTAGTTACTCAAGGGTTAATCCCGATTGAGCGTAATTATTACTGCCCCTTTGGTGAGCTTGATGTCATTATGAAAGAGGGCAACACCCTTGTATTTGTAGAAGTTAAATTTCGTAAAAATAATTCACGCGGTGGTGCAAACTATGCGTTAAGTCCGCAAAAGCAAGCGAGGCTAAAACGCAGTATTTATCATTATTTAGCGGCTAAAAATTTAACAAACGAAGCACTAAGAATTGATTACGTAGCCATAACGGGAGAGTCATCCCCTAAAATAAACTGGCTTAAAAACGTATTTTAAATACTTAAGCAACATGAGCTTAAGTTCAATATAAAGATCAAGTATAAATTATTGGTAGGCTATGCAAGACACAATTAAAGAAATTTTTACAGAAAGTATTCAAGTTCAAATAGCCGCTGGAGAAGTACTCCCCAGTGCGCTTGAGTCAGCGGCATTTACAATTGCACAAAGCATGATAAACGGAAATAAACTCATTTGTTGCGGGACTGCAAATTGCCATATGTTGGCACAGCATATGGCGGGAGTTTTGGTTAATCATTACGAAACCGAGCGTCCGTGCCTACCTGCTATTGCTTTATCTCAAGAAAATGTAAATTTAGGGCAAGCTAGCCAAAACGACGAGCATGAAACATTTGCTCGGCAAGTTCGTGCGTTTGCTCAGCAAGGCGATTTATTACTGGTATTGGCAATAAATGGTAACGAGAAACATATTATTTCTGCTGTAGAAGCTGCACTAACCAAAGATATGAAGGTCATAGTCATGGTTGGTGATGATGGGGGCGAATTAGTGGGTTTGCTTGGCCCTAATGACGTGGAGATCAGAACACCTTCTAAACGTCCTAGCCGCATTATAGAATCTCATTTGGTTAACTTACATTGCTTAAGCGAACTAGTTGATTTAACGCTTTTCCCGCAGGATGAAAATTATGTTTAAACGTGCTCTTATTGTTTTAAGTACTGTTGTGTTATTACAAGGTTGTGCCGCTGCAATTGTTGCAGGCACGGCTAGTGCAGTGACCTCTGCAAACGATCGCCGTACTATTGGTTCGCAAATTGATGATAACAATATTGAAATAAAAGCGAGCATTGCTTTTAGTGAAGTAGAACGTCTCGAAAAATTTGCTCATATTAACGCTATAAGCGTTAATGGCATTGTTTTACTTGTGGGTCAGGTTCCAAACCAAGAAATGAAAAATGAAGCTCAGCGCACCATTGAGGGCGTAGCTGGTATTCGTAAAATACATAACCAAATTCGCATTGGCTCGAACATTGGAGTCACTACACAAACACACGACTCTTGGCTTACATCAAAAGTTAAAGCACAGTTACTCACCGCAAAAAATATCAGTAGCAATAACATTAAAGTGGTTACCGAAAATGCTGAGGTGTTTTTAATGGGCTTAGTCTCAGAGCAAGAAGCAAATCAAGCGGTTAATATTACCCGTAATGTATCGGGCGTTGAGCGTGTAATTAAAGTATTTGAATATATGTAAAAATAATAACAGGCATAAAAAAACCGCTTAAAAGCGGTTTTTTTTGACATTTATATATTATTTAATAACACGTAAATGTGAGCCTTTTTTCTTTTCAGGCTTTTCTGGCGGTGTTTCATCAATAAATTCAACCGATGAATCAACGCTTTCAAGCTCTGGAGCAAAGTCGTCTTCGTCCCCTAAAAACTCGTCTACTGTAAAGACTGTACCTTCACCATTTTCACGCGCATATATTGCTAGCACTGCACCTAGAGGCACATACACTTGCATTGGCTGACCACCAAAGCGCGCATTAAAGCTTAGTTGGGTTAAGTCTAACGAAAACTGTGTTACTGCTGATGGGCTTATGTTTAAAACAATTTGTCCATCTTGAACAAACTGTGTAGGCACTTGCACATTAGCAAACTCAGCATCTACCATTAAGTGTGGTGTGCATTCGTTATCGACTATCCAATCAAAAAAAGCACGTAATAAATAAGGACGATTAGGTGTCATTATAAACGGATCTCACGCTCAGCTTCAGTTAAAGAAGCTTGGAATGATTCACGCTCAAATAAACGGATCATGTACTCTTTCATTTCTTTAGAACCCGCACCATTAAGCTCAATACCAAATTCTGGTAAGCGCCATAGTAGTGGAGCCAAGTAACAATCTACTAAGCTAAACTCTTCACTCATAAAGTAAGGAGCTTCGTTAAAGATAGGTGCTACAGCTAGTAATGCTTCTGTTAACTCTTTACGAGCTTGAGCCGCATCTGATGTGTTGTTGATGATTTTATCAGCTAGGCTGTACCAATCAGTATCAATACGGTGCATCATTAAACGGCTACGGCCACGCATTACCGGATATACAGGCATTAGTGGAGGATGAGGAAAACGTTCATCAAGGTATTCCATGATGATATTTGCCTGATATAAACCAAGCTCACGGTCAATCAGTGTTGGCACTGTACCGTAAGGGTTAATTTCGTGAAGTGCTTCTGGCAGGTTATCTTTTTCAGCCAAATGAATATCTACACTTACACCTTTTTCAGCAAGTACAATGCGTACTTGGTGGCTATACATACAGTTAGCCCCAGAAAAAAGGGTCATTACAGGGCGCTTATTGGCAGCTACGGCCATGCCTACCTCCATTAAATCACTAAAACAGCAATAGGGGCTTAAGCCCCTATTGCAAAATTACCTTTAAATATGTTCAAACTTAATGAACATCTCTCCAGTATTCTTTCTTAAGCATAAATGCCAAGATAAATAGGATGATTAAAAATCCAATTACCTTAATACCTAGTGCTTCCGACTCAAGACGTGAAGGTTCACCCACGTACTCAAGGAAGTTCGTTAAATCACGAGCTGCTTGATCATACTCATCTACGCTTAACTCACCCGTACCATCTGTTTCAGTAGCAACCACTTTAGTCACTGTGTGACCGTGCTCTTCTACTTCTTTAGTGATAGGAGCTGGTAAACCTTGTAGTTCTTGAAGAACATGCGGCATACCTACCGATGGAAAAACAATATTGTTAACTCCAAACGGGCGAGACTCATCTTTATAAAACGATTTTAAGTACGTGTAAATATAATCAGGTGATTTTACACGCGCAATTAGAGTCAAATCCGGCGGAGCCGCACCAAACCATTTTGCTGCATCGTCTTTTGTAATTGCATTTGTAATATGGCTACCAACTTTAGAACCGTCAAAAATCAACTGCTCTAAACCAACTTCTGTTGGGATACCTATATCACGAAAAGTACGCTCATAACGCTGATACTGCATTTGGTGACAACCAAGGCAGTAGTTCATAAACAACTTTGCACCGCGTTGTAAAGATGGTTGATCAGTAAGGTCGTTATTAGCTTCCATTAAAGGAACCGACGGACCCGCTGCCATAACCATGTTAGGCAACAAGTTTACTGATAAAGCAAATAAACCAATAATAAGCTTCTTCATCATTTTGTTAACCTCTCAGGCAATGGCTTAGTTTTTTCATTCTTACTGTATACGAACAACAGTACGAAGAACATAAAGTAAGTCACAGTACAGATTTGAGAAATTATCGTTTTCAGATCAGTTTGTGGAGTTGCACCCACCCAACCTAAAAGAACGAAAGTAACAACAAAACCTGCAATGTTCCATTTATGGAAACCACAACGGTAACGAACTGACTTAACCGTACCACGGTCTACCCAAGGTAATAACGCAAGCACTACAATCGATGCACCCATTGCTGCAACACCGATTAACTTATCAGGGATTGCACGTAAGATTGCATAGAATGGCGTAAAGTACCAAACTGGAAAAATATGCTCTGGTGTTTTAAGCGGGTTAGCTGCTTCGAAGTTTGGACCTTCTAAAAAGAAACCATTCATCGCAGGCATAAAAAACACAACCCAACAAAACAAGATTAAGAAACCAACCACACCCACAATATCTTTAACTGTGTAATAAGGGTGGAACGGTATTGCATCAACAATGTCTTTTTTGTCAGTGTAATACTCATGAAATTTAAATTTAGGCTTATCTTCTTCAGCTACAGAGCCTTTCTTACGCTTAATTTCAACACCTTCAGGGTTGTTTGAACCCACTTCGTGTAAAGCTACAATGTGTAAGAAAACTAAGATAACAATAACCAGTGGTAATGCAATTACATGCAGTGCAAAAAAGCGGTTAAGCGTTGCACCCGATATTACGTAATCACCACGGATCCAAAGTGTTAAGTCATCACCAATTACCGGAATAGCGCCGAATAATGAAATGATTACCTGTGCACCCCAAAATGACATTTGACCCCATGGTAATAAGTACCCCATGAACGCTTCAGCCATTAATGCTAAAAAGATAAACATACCGAACAACCACAGTAGTTCACGTGGTTTTTGGTAAGAACCGTAGATCATGCCACGGAACATATGCATATATACAACAATGAAAAACGCTGATGCACCAGTTGAGTGCAAGTAACGCAATAACCAGCCATATTCTACATCACGCATAATGTATTCAACTGAGGCGAATGCGCCCTCAGCAGATGGCACAAAGTTCATCGTTAACCAAATACCGGTAAGAATTTGGTTTACTAGTACGAGCATGGCTAGTGAGCCAAAAAAGTACCAGAAGTTAAAGTTTTTAGGTGCTGGATACTGTGCAATGTGCATGTTCCAAACACGTGTCATTGGGATTCGGTCGTCTATCCAACCAATAATCTTACCAAACATTAGACTACCCCTCTTTCTTCGCCCACTAAAATAGTGGTTTCATCTAGAAAAGTATAAGGTGGTATTTCTAAGTTTAATGGTGCAGGTACCGATTGAAATACTCGGCCAGCCATATCAAATTTAGAACCGTGGCATGGGCAGTAGAAACCATCGTCAGTCCCTTCTACTTTTTCACCAAAGTTACCTTGTAAAAAGCCAGGAGAACATCCTAAATGCGTACAAATACCTACAGCCAAAAATATTTCTGGGCGTAGTGAACGGTAATCATTTGTTGATGATTCTAATTGTTGTGGCTCTTGCGATTGCGGATCACGAAGTTGACCTTCGTGTTCTTTCATCTGCTCAAGCATTTTTGGGGTACGTGATACAACCCATACAGGTTTACCACGCCACTCGACACGTATTAATTGTCCAGGCTCAAGTTTGCTGATATCTACTTCTACAGGCGCACCCGCAGATTTAGCTCGCTCACTTGGATTCCAAGACGCAATAAAAGGAACAGCAGCCCCAGCCGCACCAACACCACCAACAACAGAGGTAGCTATGGTTAAAAAGCGACGTCGGCCATTGTCTACAGGCGCATTGCTCATCCACTTATCTCCACTTACGATTCTCAACACTTGCTATATTGAGAACATCAGTTACAGCAGGTTAATTATTCGAAATTTTTAAAATAGAAACGATCATAATTAAAACCCTTGATTAAAACAAGGTTATTCACAGCCTCATGCTCTAACAAACCCAACTTCACCTAAGGTGCAATAAGCCAGTTTGAGTATAGGGCCGAATAGTTATAATACCGTTTCTGTAAAAACAATGTACTGACCAAGATCAACTTCACTAAACAGAAGCTGTAAAAACTACCTATAGCGTCGTTCAACCGATCATTTTACTTACCGGACAATTGTAGCAAATAAATCCATCAATTAACTGATGGATTTAAACTAATTACGATAATTATTTAACTTTTTTGCAGCTATCTGACAATTTCATAACTTTCGTTCGATAAATACGCTGCTCTTGGCAAATATGATCATCAAAAAATCATCATAACCGGATATAGAGGAATCAAAATAACTAAACTACAATAGCAAAACTTTTGATTCTAAAACAAAAAACCCAGCATAAGCTGGGTTTTTGAATTCTTGATAACGTATAGATTAACGTTTTGAGAACTGTGGACGCTTACGCGCTTTCTTAAGACCCACTTTCTTACGTTCAACTTTACGTGCATCACGAGTAACGAAACCTGCTTTACGAAGTTGTGGACGTAGTGACTCGTCAAACTCCATAAGTGCACGAGTGATACCGTGACGGATAGCACCAGCTTGACCAGTTGTACCACCACCAGCAACGGTGATGTAAAGATCAAATTTTTCAGTCATATCAACTAGCTCAAGAGCTTGATGAACAACCATGCGTGCTGTTTCGCGACCAAAATACTCTTCAAGAGAGCGTTTGTTGATTACGATGTTACCAGTGCCTGGGCGTAAGAATACGCGAGCACTTGAACTTTTACGACGACCTGTACCGTAGTATTGATTTGCCATGATGGTGCTCCTTAAATGTCTAGAACCTGAGGCTGTTGTGCAGCATGGTTGTGCTCAGTACCTGTGTAAACTTTAAGTTTACGGTACATAGCGCGGCCTAAAGGACCACGTGGCAACATGCCCTTAACAGCCTTCTCGATGATCATTTCAGGCTTTGCAGCTTGAAGTTTATCAAAAGTAGTAGACTTAAGACCACCTGGAAAACCAGAGTGTGAATAGTACACTTTGTTTTTGAATTTGTTACCAGTTACAGTAACTTTTTCAGCGTTGATAACGATGATATAATCACCAGTATCTACGTGCGGTGTATATTCAGCTTTGTGCTTACCGCGTAGGCGATGAGCGATTTCAGTAGCGATGCGACCTAAAGTTTTACCTTCAGCGTCAACTACGTACCAGTCACGTTTTACTGTTTCTGGTTTAGCAACAAACGTTTTCATTTATAAAAATCCAATGTTTTTCAATTAAAACCACAAGTAGTTAATATTAACTACTGCTCTAAGTTTGCTATAACCCCTTCGAGTTTTAGACTTTTGCGCCGCTCACAAGTGGCTAGACTATATGAAGGCATAGAACGCAACGTGGCAGACGCGGGAGTATACCAGCACTTAAACGACATTGCTACCGGCCGCCTGTTTTTTCCACAAAATATTTAACTCAGATAACTTTATTACTTTTTGCTTTATACCAAATGCTCTTTTGCTAAATATTCTAAAGATTGCATTTCCTGTAAGCGGCTAATACAACGCTTAAATTCAAAGTTGAGATTACCCTGCGTATAAAGGTCGGTGATTGGTTGCTCTGCTGAAATAATTAAGGTTACATGACGCTCGTAAAACTCATCTACTAATGCAATAAAACGCCTTGCTGCATCATCGTTTGTTTGTCCAAGCTGTTTTACGTTAGATATAATCACCGTGTTATATAAACGACTAATTTCCATGTAATCGACTTGGCTACGCGCGGTTTCGCACAATTCACTAAATTCGAACATCACCACACATTTAGCCACTTTGCGGGTTTTAATTAAACGCCCTTCTATTTCTATAGACTCGTTTAATTGCCCAGGTTCTGGTGAAAGCTTATCGAAGTAGTCAAATAGATTTTTATCGGCTTGCTCATCAAGCGGGCTATGAAAAATTTCGGCTTGCTCAAGTGTCCGCAATCGATAGTCAATGCCAGAGTCTACATTAACTATGTCAGTATTAAGTTTAACTAACTCGATTGCTGGCACAAAACGCGCTCGCTGCAGGCCATTTCGATAAAGCTCATCCGGCACTATGTTCGATGTAGCAACAAGTACAATACCGCGCGCAAATAGCGCCTCCATTAAGCCGCCTAACAACATGGCATCGGTAATATCTTGAACAAAAAACTCATCAAAGCAAATGATGTCTGTTTCTGCTTTAAAAACATCCGCTATTTTCTCTAATGGATTTGCGGTGTTATTTAGCTTTTTAAGCTCATCGTGTACGCGGTGCATAAAACGATGAAAATGCACGCGCATTTTACGTGTACCTGGTAAGGATTCATAAAATGTGTCAACTAAATACGTTTTACCACGCCCAACTCCCCCCCAAAAGTACAATCCTTTTATAGGTGCAGGCTCATTTTTACTAAATAACTTAGCAAAAAAGCCTTTTGATTTTGGCGCTGCCTGAGTTAAGTCATCGTATAAACGTTGTAAATGACGCACCGCATTTTCTTGTGCTGCGTCATGTACAAAGTCATCTCGCTTTAAGTCTTGTTGATATGTTTGCCAAGGAGTCATATGTATTTACAGTCAAAACGCAGTTTAATTTGAAAAGCATATTAACACGCATCATAACTCGGGGTATATTACCCTTAGTATGATTCGTAATTGAATCGGCATTTATTAGTTATTTTCCCAAGGGGTAGAATTATGGGTACAGTTACGTGGATAGGTTTAATTGTCATTACTGCTGTGGTGGCATTTTTTATTGGTGCATTTATTACTAAAAAGCAATTCAAGCAAGATGAGTTAAAAGAACAAGCAGTACAAGCTCAAAATGCGCTTGAGCAATATCGTCAAGATGTAGCAGATCATTTAGCGAATACAGGTAAGCTCGTAAATAAAATGAAAGAGAACTATGATCAACTACTTAGCCATGTTGAGGCAACTAATCAATTGCTGCTAGAGGACAGAAACCAACAACCAGCCGAACCTTTTTTCTCTAAAGAAACAACGGAGCAGTTGCAAGCGTCTTTAAAGGAACGTCAATCGGATCGTTCATCAGCTAAAGCACAACCTGCTGACTACGTATCAGGTGAATCAGGCTTATTTGCTGGCCAAAATAAAGTTTCAGAACATTCTAAAGCATCTTGATGAACTTTTTTTTGACCCCATAGTCTTTAGATATAACAGCTTTGTTGTTTTATTTTAATAAACCGAAAAGGGCTGCTGTAAAGTAGCCCTTTTTGTTTTGCTTTATCTTAAGTGGAGTTACCCCTGACTATGAAAATGAAATTATCACTTATCAGCGCAGCTATCTTATCTACAAGTTTATTAATAAGCCCTGCCGCATCTTACGCAAAAATGCCAATTGCAGTAAATGGTCAACAACTTCCCACTCTCGCACCTATGTTAGAACAAATATCTCCAGGTGTTGTGAGCATTCAAGTATCGGGTTCTAAAGAAGTACGTCGTCGTGCAGATCCGCTTGAATACTTTTTTGGACAGCAACAGCCCCGAAGCCAGAAACGCCAGTTTAGTGGTTTGGGATCAGGTGTAATTATTAATGCAGACGAAGGTTATGTAGTTACAAATAATCATGTTATTCAAGATGCCGAAAAAATGGTTGTCACTTTAGAAGATGGCCGTGAATTTGAAGCGACTAAAATAGGCACAGATAAAGAGTCTGACATTGCGCTTTTGCAAATCGATGCTGATGACTTAACAGAAATAAAGCTCGCTAACTCAGATAAATTACGTGTTGGTGACTTTGCGGTCGCTATCGGTAATCCATTTGGCCTTAGCCATACAGTAACATCGGGTATTGTGAGTGCGCTTGGTCGCAGCGGTTTAAACATTGAAGGCTATGAAGACTTTATTCAAACCGATGCAGCTATTAACCAAGGTAACTCTGGTGGCGCTTTAGTTAACTTAAATGGTGAATTAATAGGGATTAATACGGCTATTTTAGGTGCTTCAGGCGGTAATGTAGGGATTGGTTTTGCTATCCCTTCTAATATGATGAAAAATCTTGTTGATCAAATAATTGAACACGGTGAAGTGCGTCGAGGCTCATTAGGTATTTCTGGCCGCCCACTTGATGCTGGCCTTGCTAAAGCGCAGCAACTTGACGTAAAACAGGGTGCTTACGTTATGCAAGTAATGGACGACACAGCTGCAAGCAAAGCAGGCATTAAAGCCGGCGATGTTATTGTTAGTATTAACGATAGTGATATTAGCGGTTTTCACGAACTGCGCAGTAAAATTGCCACATTGGGCGAAGGCCGTGAGATCAAACTTGGTATATACCGCGATGGAAAAATTAAAACGGTTAAAGTAACCCTTGATGGCGCATCGGGTATTACTGCAACCGGCGAAGAGCTGCATCCTGCTTTTCAAGGTGCCGAACTCGAGAACGTACAAAAAAATAGTAATAAAGGTGTTGAGGTTAGAACGGTAGACCCTCGCTCTCCTTCTGCGCGTGTTGGTCTTGAAGAAGGCGATATTATTATGCAAGTAAACCGCCAACGTGTAGAGACAATTCGCGACATGAATAAGATTATCGACAACACTAAAGGCAATATAGTGCTAGGCGTTAAACGCGGGCGCGAGTCGATTTTTATTCTAATTCAGTAATAACACAACACAACTAACGTAATAAAAAATAACAGCGGCACTTGCCGCTGTTATTTTTTTTGTGTCATCATAAAGAGATTGCTCACTTACATAATAAGAAACTCGTGCTGAAATTAATAAAATTTATTCTCCCCCCTTTATTTGCAGGCCTTAGTATTGCTTTTTTAGTGGTTTTTTTCAGCCCCAATATGCGAGCCGCTTTATTGCCTAATGTGCCTTTACCCAGCGCTATGAGCGCCAGTCACCTGAGTTTTTCGGATGCTGTAAAGCGCGCAGCCCCTTCTGTGGTCACTATTTTTTCTGAGAGTATTTCTAAAGAGCCACGTTATAAACGCAAAAACACGGTGCAAGAACTCGGCTCTGGCGTAATCATGTCGCAAAATGGCTATATTCTCACCAATTACCATGTAGTTAATAATGCAGACCAAATCATGGTAATTTTAACCGATGGCAGACGCTTTTTTGATGTACAACTTATTGGGTTTGATACTATTACCGATTTGGCGCTCCTTAAAATAAATGCAGAGCACCTACCTATCATCCCTATAAATGATGACTACATATCCAGTGTCGGCGATGTTGTACTTGCTATTGGCAACCCGCTCAATTTAGGACAAACAATTACCCAAGGCATTATTAGCGCAACAGGCAAGCAAAAAATTACGGATAGCCCTTATAATAATTTATTGCAAATGGATGCGGCGATTAATGTGGGCAACTCAGGTGGCGCACTCGTCAACTCTAATGGTGACTTAGTCGGGATTACTTCTGCTCAATTTAAAACGCGTGAGAACCTTAATATTCAAGGAATATTTTTTGCTGTTCCCTACACGTTAGCAAAAGAAGTAATGAGTAAATTAATCCGCCATGGTCGAGTTGTACGCGGTTATTTAGGCTTTGAAGGCACTGCCGTTGATAGCACTGGCAAAGAGGTTAACGATAGCCTTACACCGGTGTCTGGAATGCGTATCACTAACTTAGACCCTTTAGGTCCGGCTTGGCAGGCTGGAATTGAAGAGCAAGACATTGTTATTAAAATTGCAGGGCTTTCTGTGGCTAACCCACAAAAGGTACTAAAAGAAATCGGTAATACAGAGCCTGGTAAAGAAATAGAATTTGAACTTTACCGCAATGGTAAAATAGAAAAGATCATGGTTACAGTCGCTGAGCTTGAGACAAAGCTATAACACGATTGTATTCGCTTAGAAAATAAAAAAGCGCGGATAAAACCGCGCTTTTGCTTTAAAAACAGTGATTAACTGCTTCTACGTTTAATATTTGCACCTAGCGCACTTAGTTTGTCCTCAATACGCTGATAACCTCTATCAACATGATAAATACGATCTACAACCGTTTCACCTTGCGCCACTATTCCCGTTAAAATTAAGCTTGCTGAGGCACGTAAATCGGTAGCCATAACTTGTGCACCCGTTAGACTTTGCGTATCACCACAAATAGCGGTATTACCCTCAAGACGGATGTTTGCTCCCATTCGTTGCAGCTCTGGTACATGCATAAAACGGTTTTCGAAAATAGTTTCGGTTATGGTTGCACTGCCATTTGCCACTACATTTAAAGCAGTAAACTGGGCTTGCATATCAGTTGGAAAACCTGGATGCGGTGCTGTTTTAATATTAACAGCTTTAAGTTCGCGACCACGCATATCTAGGTAAATACTATTCTCATGAACCTCAAGAAGCGCATTCGTTGCTCGTAATTTTTCAATTACAGGTTCAAGGGAGTGAAAGTCGGTATTTTTACAGAGTACTTCACCACCAGCCATTGCTGCAGCAACTAAAAACGTACCTGTTTCAATTCTGTCAGGCAAAATGCGATGCTCACATCCAGCTAAACGTTCAACGCCTTCGACCTCAATACGACTAGTACCTGCACCCGTAATTTTAGCGCCCATAGCAATCAGGCAATTAGCTAAATCGATTATTTCAGGCTCACGTGCGGCGTTATCAAGCACCGTTTTACCATCAGCAAGTGCGGCGGCCATCAGTAAGTTTTCGGTAGCACCTACGCTTACCATTTCCATAAAGATTTCAGCGCCTTTCAAACGCCCATTTACCTTGGCATTAATATAGCCATTTTCAACGTTTATGTGCGCGCCCATGCGCTCTAAACCTTGAATATGAATATCTACAGGACGAGCACCAATAGCACAACCACCAGGTAAAGACACTTGAGCTTCACCAAACCTTGCAACTAAAGGGCCTAAGGCAAGTACAGATGCGCGCATTTGTTTAACTAAATCGTATGGCGCTAATGTTTTATCAACCGTAGCACCATCAATAATGAGTGTATCACCTTGCCAAATAACATCAGCGCCTAAAGTTTTTAATAGCGCTTCGGTAGTAACAATATCGCGAAGACGTGGCACATTGGTAAATGTACTTTTACCATCAGCCAATAGTGAAGCAAATAAGATAGGAAGTGCGGCATTTTTAGCGCCAGAAATAGTCACCTCACCAGCAAGTGAAGTGCCACCTTGAATTACAAATTGATCCATTAGGAGGCCCTATTTATTGCGGTAAAATAAATTTTTGTTCACGCTTCCACTCTACAGGAGTAAATGCACGAATAGATACTGCGTGAATTGTACCATCGGAGATGGTACTCATTAGTGGACCATAAACTAGCTGCTGCTTTTTAACTCGGCTTAAACCGTCGAAGCATTCGCCTACTGCAACAACTTCATAATGACTACCATTGGCTTTTACATGCACTTCAGCTAATTGAAGTTCTTCGCGTAATAATGTTTCGACTTGGCTAGTTTCCATAACTCTCACTCAAATAGGGTTGTAACTTGACCCAATTGCATTAAATTTTGCAATTGCTCAGGTAAATTTTGCAACTCAAGGCGAATGCCTTGCTGCTTTAATTCTGCAAAAGAGTGAATTAACCAAGCTAAGCCCGCCGTGTCAACCCTAGATACCCCACTTAGGTCAAAATAGATGATTTTATGCTTAGTTAATAGCTTATTGTTCAGAAGCCGTTCATCGCCAATTGAATTTCGAGTAAGCTCACCGCTTACCCGAAAGTGTTGTTCATCAACATGGCTTATCGCCAATTTAGTCATTTGCACCATTACCTCTAAACTGAACCGGTAGCTGACTCTTTTGCTCTAAAAGGTTACTTACATTGTCGATACCTTGCTGGCGCAAAATACCTTGTAGTTCACTTTGTTTCGCATCTAATAAACTAATACCTTCAGCAATCATATCGTACGCACGCCATTCACCGCCACGATCTTCTCGTACCTTAAAGTCAATTTTGATATCTGGTTTACCATCTTCAATGATTTTAGTTTTAACAACAACGACATCTTTACCTTTAAATGCTTGCTCAGCACCAAACTCAACTTTTTGATTTGTGTACTGTGTAAATACACCCGCATACGTTGCAACTAAGTACTCTCTAAATACAACAATAAAGCGTTGGATATCTTTAATTGCCTGTGCTTTTTCGGCTTCATCCGTTATCGCACGCACTTTAGATACTTCACTACCTAATACGCGAAGTGCAGCGTATTTATAATCTATGTAAGGCATCAATTCTTCTTCAACAATAACGCGAAGATGCTCACTATCTTTAATGATTAGTGGTTGATCCTTTTTTATTCTTGCAAATGTATTATCGGCAACTTGGCGAACCATTTTATTAGGATTGACGAGCTTAACATCAGCTGCATTTATACTTTGCGCAAACGTCATTGTACCTAGTGCTATAATAGCTAAAAACTTTTTCAACATAATAATTACTCACTACCTTGGTTGAATAAAAACTGCCCAATTAACTCTTCAAGTACGATGGCAGACTTAGTATCCGTGATTGAATCGCCGTCACCTAGCGCTTTACTTTCTACACCAAATAAATCGTCAATTGCTTGGTCTTGCTTGTTTTCGGTTACTGTTTCGCCTAAACAACGTTGTTCTGCAGAATTTGGCGAAATCACTGGGTGGAGACCTAAGTACTGCTCACCCAAAATCCCCGATGTTAAAATAGAAATTGAACTCGTATCTGAAAAACGACATAAATACTGTGCATCAATAGTCATATTAACGACTGGTAAAAATTCTTGTGGATGAACATAAATAGAGTCAACTCGACCAATAACAACGCCCCCGACTTTAACTGGGGCACGTGCTTTTAATGAGCCTATATTTTCAAACTTGGCATTTAGCGAATATGTTTCGCCTGTGCCACTAATACCTGAATTGGCAACTTTAAGCGCAAGCATCGCAAACGCTAAAATTCCTAACGCTACAAAAAAACCAACTAAAATTTCTAATTTCCGTGAATTCATTATCTATACCCTATTAGCTGGTAAACATTACCGCTGTCAAAATAAAGTCAAAACCTAAAACTGCCAATGACGAATGTACAACCGTTTCGGTGGTTGCTTTACTGATCCCTTCAGAGGTCGGTACACAGTCATAACCTTTATAAAGTGCAATCCAGGTCACCACAATGGCAAATACAATGCTTTTAATTATGCCGTTTAATATATCTTGTTGAAACGACACTTGTGATTGCATGATTGACCAAAAACTCCCAGTATCAACTCCTAGCCAATCAACGCCCACTAAATGAGCGCCTATAATAGCCACAGCTGAAAATATCAATGCAAGCAATGGCATACTAATAAAGCCCGCCCAAAAGCGCGGTGCAATTATGCGTTTTAGTGGATCAATTGCCATCATTTCGAGTGATGATAACTGCTCTGTTGCTTTCATTAAGCCAATTTCAGCAGTCAGCGCGCTGCCTGCTCGTCCAGCAAATAGTAATGCAGTAACAACTGGGCCTAGCTCTCGTAATAAACTCAGCGCAACTAACGGCCCCAAGCTATCTTCAGCGCCATACCCCACTAATACGGTGTAACCTTGCAACGCCAACACCATGCCAATAAACAACCCCGACACCATAATAATGAGCAGCGATTGCGATCCCACCATGTAAAGTTGGCGAATAAGTAGCGGAGTGCCTTTTTTAAAATTAGGTACATGCGCTAACGCACTAAACAGCATATAAGCAGAACGACCCAGGGCCGCAAAACGCCCTAGCGTTTTATGTCCTAGCTTTTGAAATAAATCAAACATTATGCTTTTTCTCCAAGTAGCTCATCTGCATAAGCTTGGGCTGGGAAATGAAATGGTACAGGACCATCCGACAAGCCTTTTAAAAACTGCTGGACTAAAGGAGATTCATGATTGCGCATCTCATCAGGAGTACCACAACCAATTACACCTTGATCAGCAATAATAATAACGTGATCCGCAATACTCATTACCTCGGTAACGTCATGGGTCACAATTAAAGACGATAGTCCCAATACTTCATTAAGTGATTTAATTAACTTAACTAAAACCCCCATTGAAATTGGGTCTTGGCCAGCAAATGGCTCATCGTACATTATTAGCTCTGGATCAAGTGCTATAGAACGAGCAAGTGCAGCACGTCTTGCCATACCACCCGACAACTCTGATGGCATTAAATCTTTAGCACCACGTAAGCCAACAGCTTGCAATTTCATTAGCACCACTAAGCGAATAAGATCTTCGCTTAACTTAGTATGCTCTCTTATCGGAAACGCGATATTGTCAAATACCGACATGTCGGTAAACAACGCACCACTTTGAAAAAGCATACTCATTTTAGTACGCGCTTCGTATAGCTCTTTGCGAGACATTTTAGGAATGCTACCGCCTTCAAATAAAATATCACCCGAATCTGGCTTAAGCTGACCACCAATTAAACGTAACATCGTGGTTTTGCCAATTCCGCTTGGCCCCATAATCGCAGTGATTTTACCTTTAGGTACACTAAAACTCATATTTTTATATATGGTTCTATTGCCTCTCGAAAAGCTAACATCCTTGACTTCTACTATTGATTGCGACAAGTCGCTCTCCATAAAATGTTCACTAGTGCAGCTATTTTAAAGCTTTTTGATCCAAGATGGAAAAAACAATTCGTAAGATTTTGTAATACACATGTGAAAAGGATTATAAGACTCACTCAAAACAGCTTAACCTCAGCTTAAATAGCTAAGTAAGCTGTTTTAAAGCACCATAGGTATACAGTTGACCTTACTCTTTTATTTATACTTTCATCTTGGCTTTTGTTACTATTCGCGCCATTACTATTTTGAATAACTGGCTTAACACAATGGTTACCTCGTTTGTTATTTTAATTCTTGGTTTTGCAGCTCTAGTTTGGAGTGCAGACAGGTTTGTTTTTGGTGCAGCAGCGCTTGCAAAAAACTTTGGGGTTCCAACTCTCATTGTTGGTTTGACTGTGGTAGCGATGGGTTCATCAGCTCCAGAAATGATGGTTTCAGCTTCGGCAGCACTTGCAGGTAAAACGGATACTGCGGTAGGCAATGCCATTGGTTCAAATATAACAAACATATTACTCGTGTTAGGTATAACTGCATTATTTCGTCCGCTTTCAGTATCATCTGGTACATTAAAACGAGAAATACCACTGGTACTTCTCGTATCGTTAGCTAGCTGGTATATTTTTTCTGACAACTACTTTTCATTAGTCGAAGGCGTAGCCTTGTTAATTGGCTTCATTGTCTTTATTGGCGGATTAATTATTGTATCTATGCGTGCAAAAAATCAAGACGACCCATTTGTATCAGAAGCCTGTGATGATGTGCCTAGCAATGTACCAACAAAAAATGCTGTATTTTGGTTAGTCATTGGCATGATATTACTCCCTGTCAGCTCATATTTTTTAATTGGTTCTGCTGTCGACATTGCTAAGTTTTTCGGTCTAAGTGACCTAGTAATTGGCCTAACTATCATTGCCATTGGCACCAGTTTACCAGAGCTTGCAGCCTCCATTGCAGGTGTGCTTAAAAACGAAGATGACTTAGCGCTGGGTAATATTGTTGGCTCAAATATTTTTAATATTTTGGCGGTGTTACCACTGGCTGGTATTATCAACCCATCAATCATT
Organism: Pseudoalteromonas sp. SG45-5; assembly: GCF_014164085.1. NCBI lineage: Bacteria > Pseudomonadati > Pseudomonadota > Gammaproteobacteria > Alteromonadales > Pseudoalteromonadaceae > Pseudoalteromonas > Pseudoalteromonas sp. SG45-5. The sequence goes on from NZ_JACJEM010000050.1 coordinate 25,781, forward strand.
GACCCCTCTGTAGCAAGTCGTGACATACTAATAATGATTGGTGCAACAATTGCGCTTATTGTTATGTCATTGAACTTTAGAGGCACACAACGCATCAATAGAGTAGAAGGTAGCCTATTGTTAATCGCATTTTTGGGCTATCAAGGATATATTTTCAGTCAAGTAGGGTAAATAATGGCAGCGCTAAACTTTATTGAACAAGGCCTTCGCGTTTTAAACATAGAGCGCCAAGCACTGAGTGATATTGCACAATATGTAGATGAAAACTTTCATCAAGCTTGTCAATTAATATACGATTGTAAAGGTCGCACTATTGTTATTGGCATGGGTAAATCTGGTCATATTGGCAATAAAATAGCAGCTACACTAGCCAGTACTGGTAGTCCCGCTTTTTTTGTACACCCTGGTGAAGCAAGCCACGGGGACTTAGGAATGATCACTAAAAATGACGTGGTGATGCTTCTTTCCAACTCAGGTGAGACTAGCGAAGTTTTAAATATTATTCCCGTGTTAAAACGCCTTGGCGCAAAAATGATAGCGATGACGGGCAATGAAAAATCAACCATGGCAACACTTGCAAACGTACACGTATGCATAAAAGTAGAACAAGAAGCCTGCCCGTTGGGCCTTGCACCAACAGCAAGTACCACAGCAACACTTGCAATGGGCGATGCAATAGCTGTCGCCCTTTTAGAAGCGCGTGGATTTACTGCCGATGACTTTGCACTTTCACACCCAGGTGGCAGCTTGGGCAAACGCTTACTACTTACTTTGAAAGATGTTATGCACGGCGGCGCAAACACGCCTATTATTAATATTTCACAAACAGTAAAAGACGCACTGATTGAAATGTCGGCTAAAGGTTTAGGAATGACTTCTATTGTTGATGAAAACCAACAGTTAACGGGACTATTTACTGATGGCGATTTACGTCGTATTTTAGAGCAACGAGTTGATATTCATACCACGCAAATTAGCGAAGTAATGACTAAATCATGTACGACCGCAAACCAAGACATGCTGGCTGCCGAAGCACTTAATATTATGGAACATAAACGTATTAATGGTTTAATTATTGTCAATGAGCAAAACCAGCCTATCGGTGCACTAAATATGCAAGACTTATTGAAAGCAGGAGTATTATAAATGCAATTTGAAGAACTCTATCAACCGCTAAGCGATGATGCTAAAGCACGTGCTAAAAAAGTAAAATTGCTTATTTGCGATATTGATGGTGTATTTTCTGATGGGCGCATTTACTTAGGCAACCAAGGTGAAGAACTAAAAGCATTTAATACTAAAGATGGATTTGGTATAAAAGCGCTCATTAATAGCGGCTTTAACGTTGCGGTTATTACTGGACGTCACTCGCAAATTGTACAAAACCGTATGAGTAGCTTGACCATACAACACATCTACCAAGGTCAAGAAAATAAACTCGTTGCTTATGAAGAACTAAAACATAAACTTGATCTAACGGATGAACAAATTGCTTATATTGGTGATGATGGTCCTGACATGCCAGTGATGGAATTAGTCGGTTTTGCAGTCGCTGTTAACGATGCTCACCCGCTAATTAAGCGCCTGTCACACTACACCACACAAATGCCTGGCGGCTTCGGTGCAGTAAGAGAGCTTACAGACTTATTAATGCTAGAAAATGGGCACCCACTGACCACACAAGGTACAAGTTCATGAATATAGCGCGCATAATATTAAGCGTTTTATTCATCAGCTGTATGGTTTGGCTTTGGTACCCTTATTTTACGCAAACAAACATTACTACACAGAGCACATCTGAGGTTATAGCTGAGCCTGATTATACTGCAATAGAACTAAAACAAACTGCGTATGATGAGCAGGGCAAAATAAGTCACAAAGTGACAGCTGCCAAAATGGAGTTATATCAACAATTAGGTTTTACCTTTTTTGAAAAACCTATTTTTACTTTATATAACGAAAAACAGGCTTGGCGCATAAATGCTGATGAAGCAACCCTGTACGAAGGCAAACAATTAGTTTTAGAAGGTAATGTTGTCGCTAAAAATCTAACAGATAAAGCAATGATAGAAAAAATCAATGCCGATAATATTCAAGTAGATATAAAGCTACTGACAATGCGCTCAGAGCAACCTGTAGTTGTAACTGGACCTAATTTAAAGATCACTGGTAAAGGCCTTGAAGCCGATCTTAAAACCGAAGTGATAAAACTTATTAACCATACGCGAACCATATATTATGACCAATAAATTTTCAAAAATACTTATTATCCCAACGTTTTTATTAGCATTTAACAGTAATGCAGCAGAGCAGTCGACTCAACCGGCTGCCAACCAAATCTCAATAAGTGCCGATAAACAAGAAGGTCAATTAAAAGCCAATGTGGGTATTTTCGAGAAAAATGTAGAAATTATTCACGGAAATCGCCGCATTACCGCCGACCGCTTAGAAGTACACAAACGCGAAGAGCTCGGTGATAATAAGCAGCTATTAATTGCCACAGGCAGTCCGGCACATTTTGAAGAAAAACAACCCGACGGCACGACTATGAGCGCCAGTGCTGATGAAGTGCGTTACGATGTATCTAAGCGTTTTTTAACGCTTGTTGGTAATGCGCAAGTATCGCAAGCTGGGCAAAAAATAAATGCAAAAAGTATTACTTACGACATAGAACAGCAATTAATTAGCGCTGAAAAAGATGAAAATTCAACGGATCGCGTTCACACAATTTTAGTGCCTATTGAAGCTAAAAAAAGTAAAACAAGCGATAAAGGCCAACCATGAGCACATTAAAAGCAGAACTATTAGCCAAAAGCTATAAAGGCCGAGAAGTTGTAAAAAACGTCGGCCTTGAAGTTAAAGCTGGCAGTATTGTTGGCTTACTTGGCCCAAACGGCGCTGGTAAAACCACCACGTTTTATATGATTGTGGGCTTAGTACCTAGCGATAAAGGAAAAATATCTATCGACGATAACGATATTACTCTTTTACCTATGCACAGTCGTGCTAGATTAGGCATAGGCTACTTACCACAAGAGTCTTCAATTTTTAGAAAGCTAACTGTTTATCAAAACTTAATGGCAATTTTAGAAACACGTAAAGAACTTAAGAAGCAGCAAAGAGAAGATACGCTAAATAATTTATTAGACGAATTTAATATTCAACATATCCGTGACAGCCAAGGTATGGCGTTATCGGGTGGTGAACGTCGCCGCGTAGAGATAGCCCGTGCATTAGCGGCTAATCCCAAGTTTATATTATTAGATGAACCGTTTGCGGGCGTTGACCCAATCTCTGTACTTGATATAAAAAAAATCATAGAACATCTCAAAAATCGTGGGATTGGTGTGTTAATTACCGATCATAACGTAAGAGAAACCCTTGATGTTTGCGAAAAAGCCTACATTGTTTCTCATGGGGAGCTGATTGCATCAGGTACTCCAGAACACGTATTAAATGACAAAACAGTACGCGATGTTTACTTAGGCGAGCAATTTAGGCTGTAACATTTACGCCATGTCTTTAAGCATCTGCTAGTATTAATTATAACAACATAAAAGGATTGTTAGAGATACATGAGGCAATCACTACAGCTGCGCATGGGCCAGCAACTTACAATGACTCCACAATTGCAACAAGCTATTCGTTTGTTGCAACTCAGTACATTGGATCTCCAGCAAGAAATACAAGAAGCGCTCGACAGCAACCCACTTTTAGAGGTTGAGGAACAAGACTATTCTGAAGACGCTGCAGGTAAAAATGAACAAAAAGCAGACACCGATGATATAACTGTTAGCGCATCTGCCGACGATGCTCCAAGCGAATACGAACAAGACAGCGGCGAAGCACTTGCTAAAGATACGGTAAGTGACGACATGGCGATGGATGTTAGCTGGGACGAGTACATGAGTGCAGCTCCAGCCTCTTCATCAGGTCCAATGCCTGAAGACGAGTCTATATACCAAGGTGCATCAACGGAAACGCTCCACGAGTATTTAATGTGGCAACTTCAACTAACGCCATTTAGCCCTACTGATGAAGCGATTGCGATTGCTATTGTGGAAGCCGTAGATGATTCAGGCATTTTAACACTAAGTTGTGAAGAGATTCTCGAAAGCTTCAACCAAGAAAACGAAGATGATAATGAAGTTGAACTTGATGAAATAGAAGCTGTTTTAAAACGCATTCAATTATTTGATCCGGTCGGTATAGCAGCGCGTAGTTTACAAGAGTGTTTGTGCATTCAACTTAATCAGTTTGATAAAGAAACACCCTATATTAATGAAACAAAAATGATTTTAACCGAGCACATAGACTTATTAGCAGCTCGCGACTATCGTACATTAATGAAAAAAACGAAGCTCAAAGAGGAAGAGCTTAAAGAAGTAATGACACTTATTCATACGCTAAACCCAAAGCCTGCAGATACGATTGTTAGGGAAGAGTCTGAGTATGTAATTCCTGATGTGTCAGTGAAAAAAATTAAAGGCCGCTGGGTTGTTGAACTAAATCCAGATAGCATGCCAAAAATTCGCGTAAACAGCCAATATGCTGCGATGTCTCGCACTGTTAAATCAAGCGGTGATAGCCAGTTTATACGCTCGCATTTACAAGAAGCTAAATGGTTTATTAAAAGCTTAGAAAGCAGAAACGATACATTATTAAAAGTAACTAACTGTATTGTTAAGCAGCAGCAAGGCTTTTTTGAACATGGTCCTGAGGCCATGAAACCTATGGTTTTAAATGATGTTGCTGAAATGGTGGAAATGCACGAATCAACTATTTCGCGTGTAACCACTCAAAAGTATATGCATACACCTCGGGGGATATTTGAGCTTAAATACTTTTTCTCAAGTCATGTAAGTACCGAAAATGGCGGTGAATGCTCATCTACAGCAATACGTGCACTTATCAGAAAATTAATCGCTGCAGAAAACTCAGCAAAACCATTGAGTGATAGCAAAATAGCGGATATATTGGCTGAGCAAGGAATTAAAGTAGCGAGACGTACAATCGCAAAATATCGCGAATCTCTGGCTATTCCACCGTCAAATCAGCGAAAAAGTCTGATTTAAGACGCAAACAAAGAGGGTAATGCTTATGCAACTAAACTTAACTGGTCGTCACGTAGAATTAACTGATTCACTAAGAGACTATATAAATACCAAATTTGCGAAGCTAGAAAGACACTCTGATCATATTAATAATGTTCATGTCATTCTTGATGTAGAAAAACTAAGCCAAAAAGCAGAAGCAACAATACATGTAAGTGGTGCTGAGTTATTTGCCTCAACTGAGCATCAAGACATGTACGCTGCCATCGATTCGCTGATTGATAAGCTCGATCGCCAAGTAATTAAACACAAAGAGAAGCTTGCTCGACACTAATATGATGAAATTAAGCTCACTTATATGCCAGGACTGCAGCAAAGCTGCGGTCCTTTTTAATAGCAAAAAAAGAATTTTAGAGCTTATCAGCGAACTTGCTCACGATAAGCTTCCGTACCTTTCTCAACAAGATATTCTTAGCGCTTTACTAAGTAGAGAAAAGCTAGGCAGTACTGGTATAGGTAGAGGCATAGCGATCCCTCACGGGCGCATGAGCGGTGCACAAGAGCCCTTAGCCTTAGTACTCGTTAGTGAAACACCTATTAGCTTTGATGCAATTGATAATCGTCCCGTTGATATTTTTGTTGCACTCATCGTACCAGATGGTGATAACCAGCAGCACTTAAAGACTCTGGCAACCATTGCTGATAAACTTAACGACAAAGAATTTTGTAAGCAATTGCGCAGTGCAAAAACGGATACCGAACTGTATCAAGTTATTGTTAAGCAATCGTGATTAATATAAAGGGTGATAAATGGAGTTAATTATCATAAGTGGCCGATCGGGTTCTGGAAAGTCGGTTGCTTTACGCGTTGTTGAAGACTTAGGTTATTATTGCGTAGATAACATTCCGTTAAATCTGTTACCTTCTTTGGTACGCAGCGTTTCTGATAACTACGATAAAATCGCAGTGAGCATTGATGTACGAAACCTTCCTAAGGAACAAGAACAGTTTAATGATATTCTTGAATACTTACCCGGTTTTGCAAAGCCTACCTTATTTTATTTAGACAGCGAAGATCAAACACTGATAAAACGTTTCTCTGAAACACGCCGCTTACATCCCCTATCGGTTGACTCACTGCCGCTTGATTTGGCAATCAAAAAAGAAAAAGAATTACTTGATGTGCTAACCACTCGAGCCGATTATATGATTGACACAAGTGACTTAAGTGTCCATCAACTTGCTGAATCTATTCGTGAAAAAATATTAGGAAAAAAAGACAAGCAGCTTATTGTCACGTTTGAATCGTTTGGTTTTAAACACGGCATCCCTAAAGAAGCAGATTATGTATTTGATGCACGCTTCTTGCCAAACCCTCACTGGGAGCCTGAGTTAAAACCGTTAAATGGCTTAGATCAACCTGTTAAAGATTATTTAGCGAGTCATAGCATAGTGCAAAAGTTCACATGGCAAATTCAAACTTTTGTACAAACATGGTTACCCCATTTAGAACGAAATAACCGCAGTTACCTAACGATTGCTATTGGCTGTACTGGTGGGCAACATCGCTCAGTGTATTTAGCACAAACAATTGGTGAAAGCTTTGCGATGACACACCCCAATGTAAAAATTCGCCACCGAGAGCAAGAGAAATAATTCTCACATAAAATAATAACCAGTTCAGCTTAGGTAGGGTAACGTATGCGCTTAGAAGATACCTTTTTAATACAAAACAAATTAGGGCTACATGCTAGAGCTGCAACTGTATTAGCTCAATTGGCCGTAAAGTTTGACGCTTCGATAACCTTGTTCCAAGATGAAAAAGAAGCGGCGGGTGATAGCGTACTCGCATTAATGCTACTTGAAAGCAGCCAAGGTAAAGAAGTTAAGGTAGTATGTGAAGGCCCTGATGCAGAGCAAGCCTTGGGCGCCGTTGGTCAACTAATATCACAGCGATTTAACGAACAAGAATAGTCAGTAATAAATACTTAAAAAGTAAAATTAAATTAGCTAACCTGAACTCTGGTTAAGAGATTTACTAACGTATTGAATCAGGTGATATTTAAATTTATTTTCTCTAGCCAGAGATTTTCAGTGAAAACAAGGCGAATTTACGCGTCAATAGCGGGCCTATTGCAAGTAAATTCAACGCAGTTAGCACTGAAAATAGCTGCTTGAGATAGATTTATTATCCAGAGTTCAGGTTAGTTAACCTCTCCTACCAAAGTAGTATTAAAATTAATTAAGGATGCCAATGCCCGAAGCTTTTGAACAAGACTATCCACTACAACAACTAAAACAAGTGACTAAGTCGCTTAACAGTGGTCAATTTGTTCAAGTTAGGCGCATGTTAGCAAAAACAGCTCCTTGTGATACTGCATTATTATTAGAATCATCACCGCATAAAATTCGCCGACTCCTTTGGCAATTAGTTGACCCTGATGTACAAGGTGATGTACTTGAAGAGTTATCTGAAGATGTTCGTTTAGGCATTATTGCCCAAATGGAACCTAAGCATATTGCGGCCGCAACTGAAGATATGGGCCACGATGACTTAGGTGAAGTACTCCGTAGCCTGCCAGACACCGTTTATAAAGACGTTGTTAGCGCAATGGACATTCAAGACCGTGAGCGTGCAACACAAGCACTTTCGTATCAAGAGCGCTCCGCTGGTGCGCTAATGAATACCGATACGGTGACCATTCGCCCTGACGTTACGCTCGATGTTGTACTTAGATATATTAGGCTACGCGGAGAGCTACCAGAAGGCACCGACGACCTCTATGTTGTTGATAAACATAACTGCTTTATAGGCGCTTTATCGCTCAGTACATTATTGACTAACCCACCCGAAAAAATTGTTCGCGATTTGATGGATGAAGATTGTGAGTCAATTCCAATTTCAATGGATGAAAGTGAAGTTGCACAACTCTTTGAGCGCCATAATTGGATATCAGCCCCTGTTGTTGATGACAACGCTCAGCTACTTGGTCGTGTCACTATCGATGATATTGTTGACGTAATCCGAGAAGATGCCGAGCATAGTTTACTCAGTTTAGCGGGTCTTGATGATGAAGAAGACACCTTTGCGCCTGTTTTAAAAAGCTCGAAAAAGCGCTCAGTTTGGTTAGGAGTTAACTTATTAACTGCACTTGCAGCAGCCTTTGTAGCTAGCTTTTTTGAAGGTACTTTGGATGTATTACCAATTTTAGCGGTACTTAACGGCATTGTCCCTTCTATGGGTGGTGTTGCAGGTAGTCAATCATTAACGCTTGTTATTCGTGGTATTGCTGTCGGCCACATAAATCAAACTAACCAACGATTTTTGATGATGAAAGAGCTTGCCATTGGCGCGCTAAACGGCATTTTGTGGTCACTGTTAATAGCGGGTGTTATTGCCATATGGCAATGGGACTTTATGCTGGGTGGCGTACTCGCCTTTGCGATGTTTATGAACTTAGTGGTGGCTGGAGTTGCTGGTGCTAGTATTCCAATAATTCTTAAACGAATGAATATAGACCCAGCGCTTGCAGGGAGTGTGGTACTCACTACTGTTACAGACATCGTTGGTATATTCGCCTTTTTAGGTACAGCCACTTGGCTGTTAATTTAGCTTTTTAAAACTTGGAACCTGAATTCGGGTATTTAAAAAAAGCGGGAAGTTAAATTTAACTTCCCGCTTTTTTATAGCTAGTTGTTCTAAATAAAAAATTTTAACAACATTATAGCAGACATTGATCAGACCAATTTCAAAAATTTCGATTTAATTTAAACGCTTAATTCTCTTTAATTTGATAAAATAACATCTCAACTTTGAGGTGTATATGAATCTAAAAATCAAACGGTTAGACCA
>NZ_JACJEM010000051.1:0-34354 GCF_014164085.1 Pseudoalteromonas sp. SG45-5
TAGTGAAACGAAACAGCGCCGATGATAGTGTAGCATTTGCTATGTGAAAGTAGGACATTACCAGGCTTCAAATTGTAGAGAGCCCGAATCTAACGATTCGGGCTTTTTTACGTCTGCAGAAAAGTGAATTTGGACTCAGGACGCTAACTCTGTTCAATTACGGTCTACCCAACACGGTCAATAAGTGCCCTACTTTAGCATTTAAATTATAGAACTAAGTTTAAAGGTTTTTAAAATAGTCCGTAGGCTTCAGTTTTTTCGCTTGCGTGCTCTTCTAATTGAGCAGGTTTAAATATTACGCTTGGATCAATTAATACACTGTGTTTTTCGGCGAGTTTGATTAGCCCACGCATCATATTTTTAGTTTGTGGATCTATATCAAAACCAATTTCAGTAAGCTTATCTAGTGGCTTTATATCTTCTTTTTTATAGTCAATATTATCTTCGACCTTATCTACTAATAATCCAACATGCGGGTTTAAACCGTCCTTAGTGGTAAAAATAATTATGGGTTTATAGTCTAGGGTTATCTGTTCTTTGGCTGACTCAAACAAGCGCTCGAGCTGAATGAGGCTATTACGTTTAATTTTTTCAAGCAGGGCCGCTACTTGTTGATGATTTTTTTTGCTATGGGCTGTTATGGCTTCTTTTACTATCTCCAACAGTGTTTGAAAAGGTTCATCAAATCGAGACATGGTTAATTTTAAGTCTTCATTGTCGGTGTTAAATTCTTTGTAAAATAGAACAAAATCTTGCAGTTCTGTATCATTTTTTGAAAATGAAATCGAGCTGTTTAATAGGTTGCATTCAAGCGTGTTAAACCAGTTTATTTGTTTTTCTTGCCATGCTCTTAGCTGCTTTAGTGTTTGTGCATTACTTTGTTCAGTTGAGATATCATTCAAAATAATACCTAGGTCAAACACAGGGGTGGGTATATCCATATAATCTTTAACACCAATAAAGCTTTTATTATTGTTTGGTAAAGTTGTTAGGTTATTGTCAAAGCGCTCTGTTAATAAAATATCGAGTATTTTAAGTGAAATTGTTTTACAGCCCACTTTAAAGTTTATTAATTCCATGCCTTTGTCTTAATTTACCTATTAATACTTTAAGGATAGAACAAATTGTATAAATAGCTTTAGGATGGATAAGATTTAATAGAGATAAGGTGACTAGGGGTTATTTTAAGGCACTAGTGAAGTTTTTTGCGGCACGTCTAAATTGATTTTCGAGCTGCTTTTTTCCTAATAAACCTAAGTGTTGAATCACTTTTTCATTATTTTCATTTTGAAGTACTAACTTTATTAAAAGTTGTTTATCAGGCCCAGTTAATTGAGATATATAAGAAGGTGACTGGCTCAGTAACTGCCAAAGAGTTGCAGAGATACTAAATTGAGTGAAGTTACTTTTAGTGAGGAGCGCTAATCGCTCGTGAGTCTCTAGGCTTATTAACTCGTCGCTAAATCCTTCAATTAGAATATTCACGAGTTGCCAATCTAGTGTTTTAAAGTGCGTTAAAAGGCCATAAAAAAAATCGTTTTTAAACTGCTTTTTTAGAGGTTGAATAATTGTACTTTTGTCACTTAAGCATTTAACCACAAGCGCCGAATGTTCAGCGGTGCTTTTATCGCGTTGATATCCCAGTTTTACAATATCAAACCCTCGGTTTTGCCAAAAATTAAGTAACTGCGCTGTTGCGCCAAAGCTTGCACCAAGCCAACTACATTGGCTTTTTACCTGCGACTCGCAATAACTAAGTAGCTTTTTACCAAGTCCTATATTGTGGGAACTCGGATCAATCGTTATTCGAACAACGCGAGCGCTCAGTTGTGTTAAACAGTCATTATTAAAGCTAAGTTGTGAGAGTGCTTGCGCCATTAAATGTCCCTGTGGGCGACGCTCTCCACTTATAACTTGTATGGCAAGTTCTTCATTCAAACCACCTTCTATAGCGATTAAACATACACCAGCTAGTTGATTATTAATTTTGCTAATAAATAGCCGTTGCGATGGCGCGTCTAGTAGTTGGCGTAAGTCGTTGACACTACTTTGATAGTGAGCCAGTGCAAGTAGGGCAACAACTTGCTGCAGTAACGGCTCATTATTACCAAGGGACTGCTGTGTTATTTCACTATGAACTGGCTGTTCTAATTCATCACTACTTAACTCTATATATTGTGCATCGAGTGCAAGCAAGGTGCGAATGTGCTTCTCGAGGGGATCGTGTTTAGCAAAACGCAGTGGCTCATCAAGCGTTACAACTTTAGAGGCTTTATAGTGCGCTTTTATATAGTTACTAAAGCGAATGGTATAACCCCTACCATTGCCCTCATACCCAACCAGTGTACTTGCAAAGACTATACGAGGGTAATGAGCTAGCATTTTTAGCAATAACGGTACAGGGATCGCGGCAGCTTCATCAATGAGTAATAAATCGCACTCAGGTAATGCATTTAATAACGCGTCAGGTGCAACGTAGTGCAAGTTGGCGAGCTGTTTATGTTCAGCGTTGTATTGCAGGTCTAACTCGTTGGCTAAATGTTTAAAGCTACTATGGGTCGCTTTAAACTGAGTGCTGCAAATAATTACTTTTTTATCAGCTAATTTTGCGGCTGCTAAGCCAAGTGCTGCCGACTTACCTCTACCTCTATCAGCATTAATGAGTAAAGGCCTGTTGGCACGACCATTAGCTATTTTTACTATTTGTTCAACGCAGTTTTGCTGTGGTACATAATCAATTTTATTATGCGTAACAGAGCTGACGAGATTACTAATACAGCCATTTTTTTCACTAAAATGAAAAGCGGGTAGTTGTTTGATAATAGTCGCGAAACGTTGATTAAATAAACTGTAGTCAATGGTGTGACCATGTGATTGCACTGTGCTTAGAGCTGGGTCTTGCCAAGTAGCTAAGTTATTTAATTCGGGCAGTAATAAAAACAGTATACCGCCTGCTTTAACGGTGCCGGCAAGTGCTGCAAGTTTATCAGGGTGCAAACCACTAAAACCATCGTAAACAGCATGAGCAAATTCTTGCCCTAAAATTTGGTGTGTGCGAGTAGGCCAGTACGAATTTTTAATCGCGCACTGCTTGGATACAACAAGTGTATTGTTTTCATCTATTAATGAGTTAAGTAATTCATAACACCAAGCAGGGCTGCCCGCAATCAACACTAGCTGACGATGATACGCGCCAGCTAGTTGTTGTTCTAACTCACTTAGATGAGCTTTATACAGCTTGTAATCGTGCATAGGCCGTTACTAACCATTTACTGCCAAGGTCGTCAAAGTTAACTTGTACGCGAGATTGCGCGCCACTGCCTTCGTAATTAAGTACGGTACCAACACCAAACTTAGCATGCAAAACTCGTTGCCCTAAGTTAAAGCCACTGTCTTCAAATGCGGCATGGCTAACTGATGCGCTAAAGCGCCCCGCAGCAGGCGGGCGAGAAACCTGTGTTTTAATACGGATTTCTTCTACGCAGTCTTCAGGTATTTCGCGTAAAAAGCGTGATGGGCTATGGTATTTTTCTTGCCCGTATAAACGGCGACTCTCAGCATGGCTAATATATAACTTATCCATTGCACGAGTCATACCTACATAACAAAGGCGGCGCTCTTCTTCTAAACGACCCGACTCTTCGTTACTTTGTTGAGAAGGAAACATGCCTTCTTCTACGCCCACCATAAACACGAGTGGAAATTCTAAACCTTTAGCTGAGTGAAGCGTCATCATTTGTACAGCGTCTTCGTGCTCTTCTGCTTGCCCTTCACCTGACTCAAGTGATGTATGTGCTAAAAAGCCTTGTAAAGGTGAGCTATATTCTTCGTCTTCAGGAAGTTCATACTGATCACACGCACTAATTAGCTCTTCTAAGTTTTCTACGCGAGCACGGCCTTTTTCACCTTTTTCTGCTTGGTACATTGCCATCAAGCCTGAGGTTTGAATTGTGTACTTAGCTTGCTCATGTAAAGTTAGATCGCTAATTTTATCTTCTATTTGTTCAACGAGCTCTACAAATTTACTTACTGCACCAGAAGCACGGCCAGATAAATGCTGTTGTTCTACAATTGCTTTAGCGGCATACCAAAGCGGTAACGATTCTGCTCGTGCACAGTCGCGTATATGGCTCAATGTTTTGTCGCCAATACCGCGTGCTGGCGTATTAATTACGCGCTCAAATGCGGCATCGTCTTGACGATTACCTACTAGGCGTAAGTACGACAGCGCATCTTTAATTTCTTGGCGCTCAAAGAATCGCATGCCCCCATAAATACGGTATTTTAAGCCTTCCTGAAGCATAGCTTCTTCGAGTACGCGTGATTGCGCGTTACTACGGTATAAAATTGCGGCATCTTGCAGAGCATTCCCTGCATTTAACCAGCTTCGTAGTTTGCTACTTACAAAGCGTGCTTCGTCTAACTCATTAAATGCTGCATAAATAGAGATTGGCTCGCCATCGTTACCGTCGGTCCACAAGCTTTTACCCATACGTTCTGAGTTATTTTGAATTAATGCGTTAGACGCTTTCAAAATAGTCGCGGTTGAACGGTAGTTTTGTTCAAGGCGAATAGTTTCTGCGCTGAAGTCAGTTAAAAATCGTTTAATATTTTCGATTTTAGCACCGCGCCAACCGTAAATACTTTGGTCATCGTCGCCTACAATCATGATACTGCTTGTATCGCCTGCAAGTAACTTTAACCAAGCATATTGAATAGTATTTGTATCTTGGAACTCGTCTACGAGCATATGTGCAAAGCGTTGCTGGTAATGACGCAGTAACGTAGGGTTATTTTTTAACACTTCGTAGCTGCGTAGTAATATTTCGGCAAAATCTACTAGGCCTGCTCTATCACAGGCCTCTTGATAGGCGGCGTAAACACGCAGCATCATTTGCTCGTTAATATCGTATGCTTGAATATCTTTAGGGCGAAGTGCTTCATCTTTTTTAGCGCTGATGTACCAGCCAAATTGTTTGGCGGGCCATTTTTTGTCATCAATATTCATTGATTTTAATAAGCGCTTGATCATCCGAAGTTGATCGTCAGAGTCTAAAATTTGAAAGGCTTCAGGTAAATTAGCTTCACGGTGATGAGCACGTAAAATACGATGAGACAAACCATGGAACGTACCAATCCACATACCACCTACAGGGGCTTTTAGTGTTTCTTCAACGCGGCTGCGCATTTCTTTAGCCGCTTTATTAGTAAAGGTAACTGCAAAAATACTGTAAGCGGAGGCTTGCTCAACTTGCATAAGCCACGCAATACGATGAACTAACACTCGTGTTTTACCAGACCCAGCACCTGCTAATACCAGCATGTTTTGTAGTGGGGCTGCAACGGCATCGCGTTGTTTGTCATTTAAGCCATCGAGTAATTGTGAAACGTCCATCGTTACGCCTTTTTAATCAATATTGTGGGCAGTATAACAGGTGTTTTTGTTAGGCTAAATAAAATACTGTTTTTATAAACAGCTATTTATAAAATAGTGTTCAAAACGAGTAACTTGCTAATTAATTGAGCGAATAAAAAAGTGCAAACACATAACAAAAATTGCTAATTTGACCTAAAGTTAGCAAAATTTACTAACTCTCTAAATCTAGGGAAATTTAACTATTTGATTTGTAAGCTTTAATGAATTGGCATAAAGTGTGTAAGTAAATAATTATAAAATCAAATAAATACAGAGGTTAGTATGGCAGATCAAGGTTCTGGCGGTAACGTAATCGCAGCATTATGTAATATATTTTTTCCTGGTTTAGGGCAGTTAGTGCAGGGACGTATTTTAGCAGCTATATTTTTTGCACTTGCTATTTTAATAAGTTACGCACTAATTTATGTACTTGTAGGTTTTGTACTGGTGCCTATTATTTACTTATGGTCGATTATTGACGCAGCGCGTTATAGATCGCGAAGTTAACGGTTTTAGAGTTGAGTAAAATAGCGCCCATGTGGCGCTATTTTACTTTATATGTCCTGTGGTTTACGGGCGTTTACGTATATAATTACGCAATTAAAGATTTACAGGCAAACCCTATGGAATATCAATTTATTCGCGACCCTATTAGCGGGCTACGCATTAAAATAAGCAGCGAACACGCCATTATTGGTCGCTGGCTAAACGAAGAAATAGGCAAAGATAAAGTAGCTATGGTGCAAGCGCTTATTGCATCGGTAAGCTCAAGTTATGAGCCGCTAACGCTAAAAGGCCAAGAAATAGATTTAATATTAACCAAAGACGAAGCATTATTTGAAGCCCATGCGCTTCATCAAGACAGCGAAGACCTAATAGCGTATCAAGATGACGATTTAGCGCTTGAAGAAAATGGTTTAAGTAGTGGTTGTGGCTTTGAAGATTTTATTGATTTAATTGACTCATGGCATGAGTTTACTACCTCAAGATAAAAACCCGCACACCAATGAAAATATACACCAATGCACAATCCGCATTTTATCTGTATTATTACACCAACGAAAATTACGCCAACCAAAACGACAGGAATTGATATGTCTGCCAATTTAAACAAGCTAGTAGTGATGCTAGAAATGCAAAACGCCATGAACACTAAAGTACATGAGCAATGGTTTACTCAAGGATTTGAATGGTACCGCGCTATTTGGGTTGAGTGTGCTGAAATGCTAGATCATCATGGTTGGAAATGGTGGAAAAAACAAACACCAGATACTGAGCAAGTTATTTTAGAGTTGGTTGATATTTTTCATTTTGGTTTGTCGCTTAGAATTGACGGCAAAACTAGCTACGAAGACTTAGCAAAGCAACTTGAAGCTGAGCTTAGTAATGCCCAACAAGCTGATGATTTTAAACAAACGCTAGAAATATTAGCGGCGTCTGCTGTTGCAGATAAAACGTTTAATGCCGCTGCATTTGCCGGTTGTATGGCGCAGATGGATATGGATGTTGATGATTTATATCGAGGCTACGTAGGTAAAAATACGTTAAACTTCTTCCGCCAAGATCACGGTTACAAAGACGGTAGCTATATTAAAGAATGGAATGGCCAAGAAGATAACGAACATTTAGTCGAAGTAGTTAAAAGCCTTGATACAGAACATACTGATTTTGCAAAGTTAGTATATCAAGGACTAGAAGCGCGTTACCCAAAAATCTAACCCACGTAAACTGCGTTAAATAATCTTACGATAGTCGGTAACACTTAGGTAATCGGCTATTTCGTTATGTGGTTGTTGGCTATCAGGGTTAGCAACTGCAAGTAGGTGCTCAATGCCGTATTCTCGTGCGGCATTTAAAACCGGCACACTGTCATCTACAAACAAAGTGCGCTGCTTATTAAACCCTAAGTCTTTGTGTACTTGGTGCCACAAACTTTGTTGCTCTTTACTTACTCCATATTCATGAGTAGAGACTACGCCATCAAGATAGTTATCAATTGCGGTATGCTCAAATTTAAGCATGACACTCTCAGGGTGGGCGTTGGTAAGTAAAATTAACTCTTTGCCTGCTTTTTTAAGCTCAGTTAAAAAATGAGGCACGTCTTTGCGCATTTTAATTAAATGCTGAGACTCTCGTTTAAGCTCCATTATAGGTAAGCTTAATTGCTCTTCCCAGTAATCTAAACAATACCACTGTATTTGACCACTCACAGCTTGATAGCGTTTTAAAATATCAGCTTTAGCTGCATCTAGGCTAATGCCTCTCGCTAATGCGTGCTGCGTAGGAATAACGTTAAGCCAAAAATGACTGTCGTAATGTAAATCGAGTAATGTTCCATCCATGTCGAGCAAAACGGTATCGATTTTTGACCAATTTAACATAGGAATTTCAACTTATAAGGTTTATTATTGAACTAACTGCCATGATAGCAAATTAACGCCAATGACACATAAAAAGCACCCAACACCACCACAAATCCTTAGTAATAATGTGGTCGCTAAAAGTCGACTATTTACTGTGGAATCTTTAGAGCTCAAATTTTCTAACAACGAAGAGCGCCAGTATGAGCGAATTCGCGGCGGTGGCCGGGGAGCAGTGATGATTGTTCCGTTAAATGCAGACAATGAATTACTACTCGTACGTGAATATTGCGCAGGTACAAACGACTACCAGTTAGGTTTTCCTAAAGGCTTAATTGATCCAGGAGAAACCCCAGAGCAAGCTGCTAATAGAGAACTTAAAGAAGAAATTGGCTTTGGTGCTGAGTATTTTAAACCATTAAGAACAGTCACAATGGCGCCGAGTTATTTTAATGCCACTATGCATATTTTATTTGCCAAGCAATTATATCCGCAAACCCTTATTGGCGATGAGCCAGAGCCACTTGTTGTTGTTAAGTGGCCATTAACTCAGTGGCAGTCATTATTAGAGCAAGAAGATTTTACCGAAGCACGCAGTGTTGCAGCTTTGCTATTATTAGATAAATATTTAGCGTTTGGAGCTGCCGATGAATAAATTAATCGAACCTTGTATTGAATTAGCTGAGCGTGCTGGTGATGCAATTATGGCCATTTATAAAAAAGGCGATATTGGTCAACAAGAAAAGTCAGATAACACGCCTGTTACTAAAGCTGATTTAGCAGCAAACGATGTTCTAGTTGCTGGATTAAAAACATTTGCGCCCGATATCCCAATTATGTCGGAAGAAACACCTATACCTGCACTCGCCGACAGACAGGACTGGCAGCGCTATTGGTTGCTCGATCCGATGGATGGAACCGGAGAGTTTATTTTAGAAAGTGGTGATTTTGCAGTAAATATTGCACTGATTGAGAATAATCACCCAGTGCTTGGCGTTATTCATTGGCCTGCAAAAGGTGTGACTTATTTTGCTACAGCTAAAAATGGTGCCTTTAAACGTGAAAACTCAGTTGATAAGCAAATATCTGTAGCGCCACCAGAGAATTTAACGCTTGCAGTGAGTCGCCGCCAAAAGATAGAAGCGGTGAGTCAGTATTTAAATAGTCAATTTACAACGATTGCTGTTGGTTCTTGTTCTTTAAAAGCGTGTATCGTTGCAGAAGGTAAGGCTGACTGTTTTTTAAGAATTGGCCCAACGGGTGAGTGGGATACAGGTGCTTCGCAAGTTATTGTTGAAGAGGCGGGTGGTTGTATTACCGATGCAGAATTTAACCCGTTAACGTACAACCAACGCGAGAGTACTGAAAACCCTGACTTTATAGTAATGGGGCATCCTGATTGGGAATGGCAAAAAATGATAAATCCACACCAAAGATTGAGCGCAGAATAGCGTTTTGATTGCTTTTTGTTCACTTGAACAACATTAAGTAGTTTAGGCCTTGCATTATATGTTTATTCCTATATAGTAGCGCTCTCTTCAAGGCAGGCTCGTAAATATCACGAAAATGTTTTAAAGAAATTACAGGCGCGGGATGGAGCAGTCTGGTAGCTCGTCGGGCTCATAACCCGAAGGTCGTCGGTTCAAATCCGGCTCCCGCAACCAATTTTTAACGTTGGTTACTGTAATAACTCTAACTTAAGAGGTTAAATAAAGTAGTCGATAGACTTAAAATATACAGGCGCGGGATGGAGCAGTCTGGTAGCTCGTCGGGCTCATAACCCGAAGGTCGTCGGTTCAAATCCGGCTCCCGCAACCAATTTTTTATAAAGATTTAGTGCAGTAGGTAGCTTAAAAGTCGTCGGTTCACTTTCCACCTTCACAGCTCTCGCAATAAATTTTTAATTGGAAGCCAAGTTGTAATGTAGGCAACTTTAAACAAGCATACAAATTTCAGGCGCGGGATGGAGCAGTCTGGTAGCTCGTCGGGCTCATAACCCGAAGGTCGTCGGTTCAAATCCGGCTCCCGCAACCACTGAAATTAAATATCTAAAAAGTTAAAACAAAATAACACTCTTTATTGAGTGATTTTTTGCGTCTGGAGTTTAATAAATTCTTATAATGATTAAACTCACCGCGACCGTGAAACACTCTACATAAGCAATCGAAGGTCGTCGGTTCGCTTTTTACAAGCTCAGACTCCCGCAACCACTGAAATTAAATATCTAAAAGGTTAAAACAAAATAGTACTCTTTATTGAGTGATTTTTTGCGTCTGCAGTTTAATAAATTCTTATAGTTTAAACTCACCGTTACTGCGCAAAACACTCTGAATAAGCAATCGAAGGTCGTCGGTTCGCTTTTACAAACTCAGGCTCCCGCAACCACTGAAATTAAATATCTAAAAAATTAAAATAAAATCGCACTCTTTATTGAGTGATTTTTTGCGTCTGAAGTTTGGCTAAATAGGTTATACTCTCCTTTCTTTAATGACTTCCTTCTCATGCCTGTAACATTCAACAAATAACTTATTTTTGAAAAAGAGTGTTTTATGTTAAAACGGTTAAAAGATTTTAAGTAATAATACACATGACAGAACTTTATCACTGGTTTGACTTAATAGGCGTAGCAGTGTTTGCTGTGTCGGGCACTTTATTAGCGTACGAGAAAAAAATGGATGGCTTTGGTGTCGTCGTTTTAGCGACTGTTACCGCAATTGGCGGTGGTACAGTGCGTGATCTGATTTTAGATGTTCCTGTCTTTTGGTTACACGATCAAAGCTATTTTTTTGCCATACTGGCTTCAGTATTTATCACTACACGTCTTCTAAATAAGCAAAAGCCAATACCTCATTATATTTTGCAAACAGCAGATGCTTTTGGTTTAGCTTTTTTTGCGGTAATGGGGGCTCAAAAAGCGCAACTTGCTGGTATGCCAGACATGACAGCGGTGATTATGGGTGTAATTACAGGCTGCTTTGGTGGTTTAATTCGAGATGTACTCGCGCGCGAAATTCCTATGCTATTAAAAGGCGAACTTTATGCCATTACCTGTATCGCGGGTGGTAGTGTTTATACGCTTTGTATTGGTTTTTCGTTAGTGACTGAGGTAGCGATGGTATTAGGCATGTTAATGACCTTATTGCTTCGTTTTGCTGCAATAAAATGGAAAATCACATTACACGTTTTTAAATATCCTGACTAAACTGGTGTAATCACACCATTCACTAGGATAAGGAATGTCGTTAGCTCGTATATTTTCTCGTGCTCAGGTGGGGATCAGTGCTCCAGAAGTTATTGTAGAAGTTCACCTAGGAAATGGTTTACCCGCTTTTCACATCGTAGGCCTGCCCGAAGCCTCTGTTAAAGAGTCAAAAGACAGAGTGCGTAGTGCACTCGAAAATTCGCAATTTGGGTTTCCCGATCAACGCATAACTGTAAATTTAGCGCCCGCCGACTTACCTAAAGATGGCGGGCGGTTTGATCTGGCTATCGCGGTGGGAATTTTAGTCGCTTCAGGGCAAATAGTGTGTCCTGACATTCATAAGTATGAGTTTTACGGGGAGCTTGCTCTTAATGGCGAGATACGTGGTGTGAATGCTATTTTACCTTCGGTACTTGCTGCAAAAGAGCAAGATCGCTGCTGCTTTTTACCCTTTGCAAATGACAGTCTAGCAAGCCTAGTTAATGGCGTTAAACGCAAAGCCGTCAGTTCTATTCAAGAAGTGTGGGGGGACTTACTTAATCAACAACCTTTGCCATTGAATATAGAGTACCCCGACTGCACGCAAGCCCCTGACTTTTTGCTCGATTTAAGCGATGTGAAAGGTCAGCCTGGCGCAAAGCGAGTATTAGAAATCGCCGCAGCTGGCGGGCATAATTTACTTTTTCTAGGCCCCCCAGGCACTGGTAAATCAATGTTGGCCCAGCGAATGGCAACTATAATGCCTACTATGTCGGACGATGAAGCTATTTCGACTGCTGCGCTTTACTCTATTATTGGGCAATCTATAGATTTAACTAATTGGCGACAGCGGCCATTTCGTAACCCGCATCATACGTGCTCAGCGGTTGCTTTGGTTGGTGGCTCATCAAACCCTAAACCGGGTGAAATTTCATTGGCACATAATGGAGTGCTTTTCTTAGACGAATTACCAGAGTTTGAACGTAAGGTGCTTGATTCACTGCGTGAGCCAATGGAAACCGGTACGGTTACTATTTCGCGTGCTGCAAGGCAAATGGAGTTTCCTGCGCAATTTCAGCTCATTACAGCGTTAAACCCAAGCCCAACAGGAAGTCATACTGATAAACGTGCTACGCCCGATCAAGTTATGCGTTATTTATCAAGAGTATCAGGGCCTTTTATTGATCGTATAGATTTACAAATTGAATTGCCTCGTTTAACGAGTGTTGAACTACAAAGTACTCAACCGGAGGAAAGTAGTGCACAAGTTAGAGCAAGGGTTGAGGCTGCCTATTATGTGCAGTTAAAACGCCAAGGTAAGGTGAACGCGAGGCTCAACAATAAAGAAATGAGTGTGCATTGTGATCTGGCGTCTGCAGAATTACAGTTTTTAGCTAGAGCGAGTGAGAAGTTGTCGTTATCACTACGCTCTTACCACCGAGTAATTAAAGTGGCGCGTACCATTAGTGATTTAAAAGGCGCTGAAAATATTAGTTTAAATGAACTTAAAGAAGCACTTAACTATCGTGCATTTGAGCGTCTCATTGCACAATTAACCAAGTATTAGATGGAGAGCATGTAACCTTTACCGCGTACGGTAACAATGCGTTTTTGATCTTTTTCGTCGTTTAACTTTTTACGCAAACGGCCAATAAGTACATCAACAGTACGATCGTTTGGGCTCCAATCGGGTTGACCTATTTCTTCTGATATTTTTTCACGAGACGTCGCTTTACCCGCATTACTAATTAGGCAAATAAGTACTTTATGCTCGGCTTCGGTTAAACGCGACTCAACGCCAGTAACAGTAATTAATGTACGATTATCGGGATGAAGTTTAAAATCGGCATATTCTATAAACTCTTCGCTCTCGTCATGTTGTTGGTTAACTGCAATACGCTTATGCAGTGCACGTACACGTAGTTCTAACTCAAGTAAATCGACCGGCTTGCAAATATAGTCATCAGCACCTTGGGCAAGACCTGCAATACGATCAGCTTGAGAATCTCTGCTCGATAATACAATAACGCCAATATCAGTAAGGGTGTTTAATTCTTTTGCGAGCTGTAGTCCGTCGCGCTTAGGTAAGACAATATCAATTATAGCTAATGAGATAGCACTGCGCAGGTTGACTCGCTGCTTTACAACGCTAAGAGCATCAGCTCCAGTTGAGTCTACTTCTATTGTGAACTCGGTATCTGCAAAGTGATTTTGGATGCGTTTAACGAGTAGTTCATCGTCTTCAACCAATAAAACATTAATAGCCATAGTACTTTATTTTGAATGCTTATAGTTCTGTATGGTAGCACCATTAGGTAAATGCTGAGAAGGGGTGGTTGTTAGTTTTAAGTAACTTAATATTTCAAAAAAATATAAGGTGTTATAAGGGGTGATATTAGCACCTTTAAAGTAATTAAAAGGTGCTAAGTAGTTAATGATTGGGTAGTAAACCTATATTAAACGACTATTTCAAAATGCTTTTAGTCATTTGAGTACATTGAATCCCACCATTGTGGTTCGTCTTTTAGCTTTTTATCAAAGTACGCGAGCATAGTATCCCACCAGTTAAATCGTTTATCGCGCGCAAAAATTTGGTGGTCAGCGCCTTTGTATTCTATTAACTCTACGTCTTTATTAAGTAACTTAAGCGCAGTGTACATGGTTAAGCTTTCGCCAACGGGCACATTGGTATCGCTATCGCCATGAAGAAGTAATAGAGGAGTGGTTACTTTATCAGCATGAAATACAGGGCTATGTTGGCTATAAAGTTCAGAGTTATTCCACGGGAAGCTATTTTTAGATGCTTCACCTGAATATAAATAGCCCCACCAACCTTCGCCCCAATATGAAGTGAGGTTAGAAATACCTGCATGGGCAATTGAGGCACTAAATATGTCGGTTTTAGTGGCTAGTAGCATAGTCATAAAGCCGCCGTACGAAGCCCCTAAGTTACCTACTTTTTTATTATCAACGAAGTCGTACTTTTTCAAAAAGGCCCGAGTGCCTGTTATTATATCGTCAGCAGTGTAGTCGCCCCATGCGTTAACATGTTGCGCCGAAAATTTCTGTCCAAACCCTGTGGCTCCAGTTGGTTGCACTACATAAACAACGTAGCCGTTTTCTGCCCATAAGTTAAACGGGTAACGACCGGTAAAGCCACGAGTTACAGGCGAAGTACCACCATAGTAATAAACTAAAGCTGGATACTTTTTAGTTTTATCTAAGTTGCTAGGAATATAAACACGGCCAGTTATTTCAACGCCGTTTTTATTTTTAAAATTAAACTCTTCTAATGTAGGAATGCGCGTATTTGCATAAGCACTCGGCTGTGAATCCCACACTAACTGTGTTTTATTTTTACTTATATTGAGGCGTTTTAATTGCTGTGGCGCTGAGGCATTAGTGCCGCTTAATAGAACTTCGGTATTACGGTCGTGTGAATAACTAAATTTCTCAACAATATCTAATCCGGTACTTAGCTTTTTAAAGCGCTGTTTACTTAAATCGAATAGGTAAAGTGGTTGTGTGTCTCGCTCAGTCACTTTAACAAGTGCGTCGCCATTTTCTAAAACTTCAAGTTGACCAATAGCGGGGTCAAATTGTTTACTGAGGGCTTTTACGTTTCCACCATTATTGGTTAGTAGATAAAGTTGACCGTCATAGTTATTAGCAAGCATTGTTTTTGGCAATGCTCTGCCTGTACCATTTTTGAAATCGGGGCCTGCCACTACATAAATGTCTTTATTGGCGTACTTAGCTAAGTCAAAAGTTTTAAACTTACCTAGCGATAAAAGCTTACTTGATTTTAAATCCAGCTCGACCAGCTCAGTTTCTGGATGAGTTGATGCCTGCATTGCCACCACAGAGCGGCTCATTAGTATTTTACCGCGACTGCTGTTTAAATCTTCAAGGTTATGGGTAAGAGGGCCTTGGCTAAGCGCTTTTGTTAAGCCACTTTTGGTATCAAATATGTAAATTTGGCTAGTGGTGCGGGCATATGACCAACGGTCTTGCAGACCTTTATAATGCTTAGTTAAGCTATCAGTACTTTCGGGGGATTTAGACCAACTAAAAAGAAGGCTACTGTCGTTATAAAAGGTAAAGCCACTGGCACCTTCTAAATCGGCAGCTAATGTTTTTATTGATAAATTTTTACGATTAAGTTGTTTTAATTCACCGTTGAGCAAATACACCAAAAACTGATTATCAGGGCTCCAGATTATATTACTTGGTTGACCTGCTTCAAATCGATATAGCGTGTGGTCGTCTGCATCTTTAAGTACAGTAACGGTATTCGCTTGGTTTTGTGTAACATCGTTATATGTTCTTGTTGTGGTGACGTATTGCTTAGCATTAGGTGCTAATGATAATTGGTTGATGATAGGGGCATCAAATAGTTGTTTTGCAGATAAACGTTTTAATTGTGAAGTGCTAAGCGTGATTTTATCGATGTCGGCTTTAGGTGCAAAATCGAGTGCCACGTCATGCCAATTAGCAACTTGTTGCGCGACTATAATTACTGTGTGAGTTGTGTTGCTTAAAGCTAGTTTATAGCTGTTCTTATCGCCTTTTTGTAGCTCACCGTTGATAAATAGTTGGCCTTGCTGAATCCCTTTTAAGGTGAGCGTGCCTTGTGTGAAACGTGTTGTTTCAATATTGAACTTTAGCGCTTGCAATCCACCAAGTGTAAGCGCATTTATCTTATCAAATGGCTGCCAGCTCTGCTTTTTCCCGAAAATAGATAAACTCTCTGAACTTGCTTTTAATCGTGGTAATAGGTTGTTGATAATAGCGGTGCCATGAGGTGTTTGAAAAGGCTTTAATTGCATGTCTTCGGCCAATGGACCGATAAACTGAATTTTTGACTTGTCTAATGGTGCAGCTATTGCTGCAAAGCTTAAGCTGGCGAATGTTAAAAAGGTGGCAGCGTGTTTAAATAGCTTATTTTGAGTGTACCAAGATGCGCTAAACTTCATTATTGAGCCTATTATTAGTAATTTGGCTAAATATAACATGTATTGTTACTATGCTTACATACCTGAAATTAAGGAGAGAAAGTGACTTTACTGATAGTTTATATGGTCGTGGCGATAGTTATTTCGTTTTTATGTTCTGTGATGGAGGCGGTGCTGTTAAGTATTTCGCCTAGCTACGTTGCATCACTTAAAAAAGAACATCCTGAGTTTTCCAAGCAGCTTGAAACGCTCAAAAGTAATATAGATGAGCCTTTAGCGGCTATTTTAACTTTAAATACAGTCGCGCATACCGCCGGTGCCGCTGGGGTAGGCGCGCAAGCCGCAGTGGTCTTTTCAGATGCAGCTGTCGGTATAGCATCAGCTATTATGACTTTATTAGTGCTGGTACTTTCTGAAATCATTCCCAAAACCTTAGGTGCGAATTACTGGCGGGTATTAACGCCAAGTGTGACTTATGCGCTGCGCTTTTTAGTTATTTTGCTTAAACCATTTGTATGGTGTGCACAAAAACTCACTAATTTAATGAGACCTGCACATAATGAAGCGTATTATATTCGTCAAGAAATAGAAGCAATGGCAGATATAGGTACTGAGTCAGGAGCGCTTCATGAAGATGAGTCTGAAATAATTCGTAATTTACTGCATTTTAGGCATGCAAAATTATGTGACTTAATGACACCTCGAACTGTGCTTTTTAAAGTTCATAAAGATTTGACAGTGAATCAATACTTGAACGATTACGGTTCGTCGTCATTTTCTCGAATTTTGGTATTTGATAAAGATAGCGACGATATTGTTGGGTTTGTGCATAAAAACGATATTATGCTGGCGTTTCATCGATTAGGCACTGACTACAAAATAAGTAAATTAGTTAAACCTATTTATACCGTGCCCAGCTCTCATAATGTGTCGTCATTACTGCAAACGCTTTTAACCAAGCGTACCCACATATGTTTAGTCGTTGATGAATACGGAGATGTGCTAGGTATTGTAACGTTAGAGGATTTGATGGAGGCTCTTATGGGCTTAGAAATTGTAGATGAGCGAGATCAATCTACAAATATGCGTGCAGTAGCAAAGCAACAATGGCGTAAGCGCTTAGCTAACAGTGCGCATATAGTAAGCGAAACAGATAAAGCCCCCGAAAAAGACCATTAAGGCCTGTTTATCTTTCGAGGTTAAATGCCAAGTATGCGCAGCCTTGGGGTGTCATTTATTCAGCCGATATTTATTTTTTGATTAAACTATTGGCTGTTTTGATCCAGTTTTTAGCCCAGCGTACAAATTCATTTTTGGGCTTAGGGTGACTGAATAAAAAACCTTGAACGGCTAAGTTTTTCCTATGGTGTTTCAAATAAATGAGCTCTTCTGGTCGCTCGACACCTTCAGCGACTAAATCCAAATGTTCTTCGCTTGTTATATTAATTAAGGAAGTAACGACCACTTGAGAGAATAAGTCGGTATCTATGTGGCTAATAAGTGAGCGGTCTATTTTTATTTCAGTAAAAGGAAGGCTTTTAAGCTGATTCATATTTGTAAAGCCCACACCAAAATCATCCAAGGACAGACCAAAGCCATGCATTCTTAATCTATTTAAAGTTTCTAATTGTGCAAGACTGGAAAGTGCATGTTGTTCAGTTATTTCAATAATAATATCGCTGGGCGTCAGTTTATTATTTGCTAATATTAGTAATAGCTTATTTGGGCAATCTAAGTCATCAAGCTGAATGGATGATAAATTAAATGCGAGCTTAAAACCTTGGCAAAGTTCTACTTTCATACTGTTAAAATCGCTGGTGGCTTTTTCGAAAAGAGAAAATGAAATCTGGTTAATTAAATTATGTTGCTCAGCTACATTAATAAAACGATCTGGTGAAATAACACGACCGTCCTTATTAGAAACAATACGGGCAAGCACTTCGACACTTTCTATTTTATTACTATAGGCATTCACTTTAGGTTGGTAAAAAGGAACTATTTCATCATTATTTAATGCGCTGATAAGCTCCTCTTTTGAAATTGCAGATTCTTTAATTAAAGTGTGGCAATGAAATTGTGCGGCTTTTGTTAATAAAGTGCCCACTTGAGATAGTTGAATGGGTTTGGTTATATTTCCGATAAGGTGAGTATTATGTTGCTTGGCAAGATTTGCAGCTAAGTTAATTACTTTATGTGCCATTTCAGAAATAATAATAATAGCGCCGTGGTAATTTAATGCCCCTAAGTGCCGCATCAGCACCATACCATCCATTTCAGGCATGTTGAGATCAGTAAAAATGACGTCAAAATAATTTATATCAGCTTTGACTTTATTGAGAGCTTCTGTCGCGCTTAGGCATGTAGTTATGGTTTCTGACATGCCTAGTTCGTTGAGTATAGCCTCCATGACAATCAAAATAGCCTTTGAGTCGTCAACAACTAGAATATTGGGCACCATTTTGTTCACTGTAATCCCTTTCATTGTGTAACGTATGATTACTATAAAAGTAGTCGTGTTGTTTACTTTTGTCAGTATTAAAACGTTATAATTAAAAATAATGATTAAGTATGCTACTCGTGTTTTATAAGCGAGAAGGTATACTAGGTTCATTGTTTTAAACGGTTTTAATTATGATAAGAATAGACCTCACTTTAGCCGAACAACCATTTTCACTTATGGTAGCAGGGCAAAAAATAGTGCAAGTTTTCCATGCTCAACAAGCCATAACCTTTGACAACCCACGTGAAAATTATTATCAGTTTACTCACGATAATAAAGTAATAGGTATTGATACCGGCACGGTCGAAGAGCACAGTATTTCGCTGTTTGTGGATGATCAATTTGCTACACAACTAGCATTGCCGGTATCGACAAACGGAGCACCTAAAAAAGGATTTTTAGGTTTAGCAGCATTAGGCTTTAAGCTTTTTAAAAGCGCTAAAGTAATTAAAACCGTGCTTGCGGGGGCTTCGGTTGCAGGCTATGCGTGGTTATTTAGTATTGAATTTGCACTCATGCTTATTGCGTGTCTGGTTGTGCACGAATATGGCCATGTGCGAGCTATGAAATATTTTGGGATAAAAACCAAAGGTATTTATTTAATCCCATTTGTTGGTGGGCTGGCCGTAAGTGACGATAAAATAACGACTCGTTGGCAAGATGTGGTTATATCGCTAATGGGGCCTGCGTTTGGTTTAATTACCTCTGTGCTGGGTGTGGTTTTGTATTACGCCACAGAAATGGAAATATTTGCCGGTGTCGCGGTGCTTAGTGCATTACTAAATTTATTTAACTTGCTACCCATTTTACCGCTTGATGGCGGGCATGTATTAAAAAGTATTAGTTTTTCAATGCGCTCATGGATTGGTTTAAGCGTATGTTTACTCGGTGTTTTATTTGGCTTATGGCTGAGTTACACATTTGGTTTGATGTTACTGGTATTCTTTTTGTTTGTTGGTGCGCTGGAGATTATATTTGAATGGCGAGGTCGTCACTATTCGCATTTAATGCCACTGGATAAATACGGCCAAATTTTTTCGGCTGTAATGTATGCAGTTGTAGTTGCTGGTCATATCGCTGTAATGATGCATTTTGCGGATTCAGAAAACCCCATATTGAGTCTGCCGATGACTATTTTATCGAGTTGATTGTTATGAATAATAGTAATAATGCTCGTTCATGTTCTATAGGGGGCGGCAAACACCACTGCGTTTTAGTGCGACTGTAAATAATGCGTTAATAGGCATTGAAAAATATATCCAATAATAACAAGGAGCCCGATATCACAATAGTGATATCGGGGACTTTCATGACACAATTTCATTTTATCCTTAAAAAAACTAAGTACCTTTTTACTGTTGTTGTTGCGATGGCTTTTATTATGTGGTTTGGAAGAGGTGTTTTAAATCCCGAAGAAACAGCCGATGGTTTTCGCCAAGGTAGTTTACTTAATAATCCGGACACTTTGTTTTGGTTTGCCATACTGCTTTTAATTTTTTTCATTTTTACGTGCTTTTATATGTTGGTGTTAATGGAATCAAAACTAACACTAGATATAGAAAAATGCAGCGTCTCGGTCAGTTACTATTTACTTCCTCAAAAGACAATTTATTTTGAATCACTTAACAACCTAGCTGTTTTTCAAGAGGAGGAAAACCCAGCTGAGTTTGGTTTATATTGCGCAAAGCAAAGTGAATTCTATAAACCAATATATGATAGCCGAGGTTTATTTTGGACGCTTTCGCAACAACAAACAGAAGAGTTCATACAGTTAGTTAAAAAGCATCAATTGGATCAAAGGAAATTTCCATGGCACGATTAATACAATCTATGTGACCAGTGCTGTGCGTTTATTTAACTAGGGCGTGTTGACCTTTCGTGATTAATTTCGCAGATGTATGGATTCCCCCTCATTAACGAGAGTAATGTATAAAGGTGAATTGCAAGCAAAACTTCTCCCAAATAAGGAATCTACACATAGCGCGTGTCAAATATAATTACCATCGATTTAATCAGGTGCGACAACAAGATAGAATTGAAAACTGCGGTAATCATTTTTTGTGGGCTGAAGGTGTTACGACAGATGTAATTACAAAGGTGAGTAAAGTAACAAAAATAAATGGGTCAGGCAGATAACGTTTCACTAAGGTAGTGAGTGGTTTGGCAACTTTTTTGAGCAAATGTTGTATTTTTATTATGTGTCTAAAATGCCAATTAATCACAAAAGCGCTAAATTGGCAAATAGACTAAAATCTTCAGTATGGCTATTCGGTGCTGTTATTAAGCACTTCTTTTAGGCGATTTTGTACTTCATTAACAAGCAAATCAGGTTGGAATTTAGATAAAAATGCATTACAACCAACTTTTTCTACCATAGCCTCGTTAAAGCTACCACTTAAAGATGTGTTAAGAACCACATAAAGATTTTTAAGCCTGCCATCGTTACGTATTTCATGGGTTAAGCGATAGCCATCCATAGAAGGCATTTCGGCATCTGTAATTACCATTAAGAGCTCTTTTTCGACATCTCGCCCTTCATCAGCCCAGCCTCTAAGCATGTTAAGAGCTTCTAAGCCATTACTTGCAGGAATAATCTCAATGCCCAGTTGTGACAGCGTATCGCTTACTTGTTTACGTGCAGTGGGTGAGTCATCGGCGTGAAGTATTTTACGTCCCGCAAACTCATTGACGATGCCTTGATCGAGTACCCCATCAGAAATATCCACCTCATATTCAACTATTTCTGCTAGTACTTTTTCCACATCAATGATTTCAACGAGATGTTCTTGATCATCACGTTTGATTTTAGTGAGCGCTGTTAAGTAATGATTTTTACCAACAGAGCTAGGCGGTGGCATAATATCTGACCATGTCATATTAACGATTTGATCAACTTTGCCAATCAAAAAGCCTTGCACGCTTCTATTGTATTCTGTAATAACTAAGTTACAGTCTTCGGCGTATTTCACTGCGGACATAGAAATAGCCTGCCGTAAATCGATTACAGGTATAGATTCACCTCTAATATTCGCAACTCCAGTTATTTTGGAGTGAGAATGGGGAATTTTGCTTAAATGTGGCAGCTTTACCACTTCTTTTATTTTAAACACATTGAGTGCAAATAAGTGGCGGCTATGTAAATAAAACAATAACAACTCTAAGCGGTTTTCACCAACCAACTGAGTACGTTGATCAACCGAAGCTAAAACACCAACCATAATGAACTTATCTAATCTAATTATTACATTACTATAGCTTACTATTTTTTAACTACATAGCTTAGGGTCTGTTTATCTTTCGAGGTTAAATTTGCAGCTAGTTGTTGCTATGGTGGTATAATTTACAGTACCGTACTACAAAGTGATTTTACTAATCTATTAGCAATTAAAAACTATGCATCATACTTTTAAACGTTTCATCGTGTTATTACGCAGCCATATAGAGCAAGTAAGTTGGCAATCTATAGCTATTGTTATTTCTTTGCATATTATTATTACATGGTGTTTATTGGTGCTAGCAAATGAAGAGACCTTGATACCTCCAAGCACTTTTATTTACTATTACGTAATAACAACATCAACGGTAGGTTATGGTGACTTTAGTCCAACTACTGAGCTTGGTCGTTGGGTGGTCGCGTTAATACAAATTCCATTTGGTTTGGCTTTATTTGGTGTTCTGTTGGGAAAAGCAGGACAAACTGTTACTTACTTAATTAGGCGCGCTATGACTGGTGATAAAAGTTTTGCCCACAGTACTAATCACATAATTATTTTTGGTTGGCACGATACCCGTACAAAAAAAATGATTGATTATATTCTGGCCGATACTAAACGAACCGATCGTCGAATTCTACTTGCGGTCACAGAGCAGATGGATCATCCATTTTTAGCAAATGATAGTGTGGATTTTGTACGTTTAACGAGTTTTACTAATTTAGCTGAGTTAGAGCGTGTGGCTATTAATCGTGCAGATAAGGTTATTATTGATGGCCAAGATGACGATCAAACATTTACTACTGCACTGCGTATAAGTCGTTTAGTTAAAGATGATTGCCATATAAGCGCGCACTTTTTAGATGAAACTAAAATAGATATGCTACTAGAGCATTGTCAAAATATAGAATGCTCTAGCGCTAAATCAGCAGAAATACTTGTGCGTTCAATGCAAGACCCTGGCTCTAGTCGAGTACAAGAAGAACTACTGTCTACACTTCACGGTGATACGCAATTTAGCTTAGCAATACCAAAAGACAGTAAAGAAATGGAATTTGGTACTTTATTTCATCATTTTAAGCTTGAGCATGATGCTATATTGTTAGGCGTGGCGCACAACTTGAGTGCACAAAATATGGATTTAAATCCACCGCTTGATTATAAAATAAATGCCGGCGATATTTTGCATTACATAGCCGTCGAACGCGTGCTAAATAACGAAGTAAACTGGGAAAGCTTAGTAAAAGAATGAATGAAGTTGTATTTTTAATTATTGTATTGAGCGCCTACATTTTACCTGTAGTGATAGTGCTTAATAACAAACGAACTCAAGGCCATGAAAAAAACGGCTGGCTATTTGGGATCATTATTTTCTCGTGGTTAGGGTTATTTTTATATTTCTTAATTGTTCCAAAGCATGGGCACAAAAAGAAGAAGAAAAAATAATACAATGGCGCTCTTTTAGAGCGCCATTGTATTTATAGCATTAATTTGTGACCCATAGTAACTTGCTTGGAGTAAGCTGCTGCGCGTCTCAGTAATAACTGCAGAGCGCTACTTCGCCATTTTAATAATTTCATCCCAGTCATTTTCACTAACAGGCATTACAGACAAGCGACCACCTTTTTTAAGTGCTATTTCAGTAATATTATTATTCGCTTTAATGTCTTTGAGACTAACTAATTTTTTTAGGTGGCCTTGGTAAGTAACTTCAACAACAACCCAGCGTGGCTTCTTGCTGGTGGCTTTAGCGTCGTAATAATCACTACTTAAATCAAATTGAGTTGGATCTGGGTAAGCTTCTTTTGTAACTGTAGCAATACCCACTACGCCAACTTGTTTACAGCTTGAATGATAAATCATCGCCAAGTCGCCAATTTTAACGCCATCACGCATAAAGTTTCGCGCTTGGTAATTACGTACGCCTTCCCAAAGAGTGGTTTGTTTTGGTGCGTTTTTTAAATCATCTAATGAAAACGCATCGGGTTCGGTTTTAAAAAGCCAGTAAGCCATAGCAGTACCCCTAACAAATATTTACATAGTTCTAGTCTATAGTATCATTAACTTATCTGGGGATTGAGGAAGAAGTAATGAGCCAAGTATTAGATGATTTATTGTCGCTGTTAACACTTGAAGAAATAGAGCAGGGTTTATACCGCGGACAAAGTCAGGATTTAGGCTTTGGTGCTGTGTTTGGTGGTCAAGTTATGGGGCAAGCCCTCTCTGCAGCCAAAGAAACATTACCTGAAGGGCGTATTGTTCATTCCCTCCACTCTTACTTTTTACGCCCAGGCGATCCAGCTAAACCCATTGTTTATGATGTAGAAACTATTCGCGATGGAAAAAGTTTTAGTACTCGTCGTGTAAAAGCAATTCAATATGGTAAACCGATTTTTTATATGACCGCGTCATTTCAAGGTAAAGAAGATGGTCTATCGCATCAAGCAACTATGCCTGATGTACCTGAACCTGAGGAGCTGCGGTCGTCGTTAGAGTTTTATCAAGAGCATGCGTCACATATTCCAGAAGCGATTCGCAATAAGTTTATTCGTGAAATGCCAATTGAAATGCGACCTGTCACCTTTCATAACCCGTTCAAGCCTGAAGCAATGGAGCCTGTTAAGCATATTTGGTTTAAAGCTAATGGCGATATGCCAGATGACCAACGCATTCATAATTATTTGTTAGCTTATGCGTCCGACTTTGAGTTTTTACCAACTGCATTACAACCTCATGGCGTATCGTTTATGCAACCAAACATGCAAGTAGCGACTATCGATCATGCAATGTGGTTTCATCGTCCATTCAGAATGGATGACTGGATTTTATATTCAATAGATAGTCCAATCGCTAGTTCAGGCAGAGGATTGGTGAGAGGGCAGTTTTTTGACCGCCTGGGCAACTTAATTGCCTCAACAATGCAAGAAGGGGTTATGCGCCAACGCTAACCCCATCAATAGAGATATAGTCCTCAATTAGACTGACTTTGCACTATATCGCTAATTGACTGCCAGACCCGTGCTGGCAGTAATGCCTTAAGATGTGTATAAGTTTTACACAGCTGTGTACTACCTATTAAACCTTTATCGCATTCAGTTATTAATGATTGCTCGCGTAAATTATCAATAAAGCTAACCAGTACTTTTTTGTCAAAAAATTCAGGTGTTTTAATGCCATGCAGTGTACCTAGGCGCTGTGCTAATACTTGGCTTTCTCGTTCAAGTTCATCTTTGGCAATGGCATCATTTGTTTGAATAAATCCAATTACAATAGCGTAACGCTGCAAAGTAAAGCTTAGTGCTCTTCCTAGCATTTCAAGTTTGGCTAAACAATCGTTGCTATTTGTAATGTGGATATTGTCGCCATCAAACTCAATTAAGTTTTGATCTGCAAAGTTTGCCAAAATACGTGTTACGTAGTTTTCATCAAGTGGTTGCAAATACCACTCTTTAGCAAACAGCGGATAAAACGTTTTTACTAGCTCTTGGCACTGTTGAATAGTTGTTGTGTGCTGCTTGAATAGATGTAGCGCAATTAGGCTTGGCACAGCAAATAAGTGCAAAATATTATTTCGGTAGTAATTAAATAATACTTTTTCTTTATCGCTAATTGTAATAATTTCACCAAATTCATCACTTATCACTTCAAACTTATTAAGCTTTAATGCATGTGTTAGTAGTTGCTCAGGTGTTTCATCAGGCGCTGTTACTTTATCGCTGTAGCTAGCGTCGCGTTGTAAGCGCAGGTAAAAATCAAGTTGTGCTAGGAGCTTTGGTTTACTTAATGCCTGTTTATCGTTAACCAGTAATATCATTGCCAGTAAGTTAACAGCATTAAGCGCCGCTGCATTATTAATTTTAACCATTACTTGATCGGCAAGTTTAGTAACTTGCGACCCTAGCCATTGTGGCTTTTGAACATCGGTTGGATGAATTGAATCGCGCCAATCTGGTTGATTATCATTTAAATATTGGTTAATTGAGATTGGATCGCCAAAGTTTAAATTACCACGCCCATAATTTTTAAGATTTTTAATTGCTTTAAAAATACCAAAAATAGACTCGCCTTTTTTATCTTTACCATCAAGCTCTTTAAGGTAGGTGTTAATTTCCATAACGTGTTCGTAGCCAATATACACAGGGACTATCGATATAGGGCGGTCTATTCCACGCAGCATTGCCTGTAAGGTCATTGATAACATACCCGTTTTAGGTGGAAGTAAACGCCCAGTTCTGCTTCGACCGCCTTCTGTATAAAACTTAACAGAGTAGCCTTTAATAAATAGCTGACTTAAATACTCTTTAAATATTGCCGAATAGAGCTTATTTCCTGCAAATGAGCGGCGAATAAAAAACGCTCCTGAGCGTCTAAAAATACCGCCGGCAGGGAAAAAGTTGAGATTGATACCCGCAGCTATGTGTGGTGGCACTAAGCCTAAATGATAAATTGAGTAGGTAAGCAGTAAGTAATCCATATGACTGCGGTGACACGGCATATAAATAATTTCATGCCCTTTGTTTGTTAACTCGTGAAGTTGCTCAGTATGTTTTATATCAATACCGTTATACAACTTGTTCCACAACCAAGTTAAAAACCTTTCCGCAACGCGTATCATTGCCTCAGAATAATTGGCAGCTATTTCATCAAGTAACTTGAGCGCATTTTGACGAGCTTGCTCTTGGCTAATGTTTTTTGACTTAGCTTCTTCCTGAATCGCTTTTTTTATTGTAGGTGAAGCAAGCAAAGAATTAAATAGTTGCTCGCGTGATGGCATTTTTGGGCCTGTGGCTGCTAATTTTTGGCGTTTAAAGTGGACCAAGGCGACACGTAATAACTTGTGTGGTAATTCACTCACATCTGCTTTTTCATTTACTAAGAGCGATAAGTCGAGAGGTTGGCTGAAGCGAATAAAATTATCACGGCCTGAAAATAACACCACAAAAAATTTTCTAAACCAACTTGGCGTCAATGAGTGGGTAATTAAGGTGCGTACTCCTGGTTTTTCTTTGCCTGGATCGCGCCCCCATAAAATAGTGACAGGCACTACTTGCACGTTTTTCTGACCACTTTTTAATAAGTGGTCGATGATCTGTTTACCTTGAGCCAACGCACTAGTTGATTTAGCTTCATCACCAAAAAGTGGTGGTGGGTTTTTTATACCAATGAAGCGTTCTAAACTTTGATTACCTAACACTTGTTCATCAGTCGGGCTGGGGAGACCATGTTTTTTACAAACATGCGCCAATGCTGCTAGGTCAAATCTTGAATTTAAGCGCACTATATAAAATGTAGGGAACTCAGGGTTTAAACTGTACTGTTCAATAGGGTTCTCTGGTAGCACTTTGCTTTTTACAAATAGGCAGCTAAACCCAGCAGATAGAACATTTAAACAATAATTAAAAATACGCATCGACTCACCATATTGAGAGTTTAAAGGCAAAATTAGCGCAATAGGATACCATAACATCCAAAAATCACTTAATTTACGCAATAGAAGTCGCTAACAGCATAGCTATTAGTTTAAGTATAGCTTGTAAGTGGTGATGGTCGCTTATTTGCTCAAACCAAGAATCATTATATTGCTTCTAAATAGTTGTTGCATTTATCACCAATACCTCTATAATACGCAGGCTTTCGAAATTCCCTAGGGGACTAGAGAGGATAAATTAAGCTTGGATTTCAAGCTAATAAACAGGAGTTCCGATTTGGAACTCAACGTAGATATAAATCAACAACCGGCATCTTATGTTTTTAAGATTGTTTCGGTCGTTTTTTTATGCTCTTTTAAATGCTCTTTATATTGAGGTTAAGAATGTCAAATCAACGCATTCGTATTCGCCTAAAAGCTTTTGACCACCGTTTGATTGACCAATCAACGGCAGAAATCGTGGAAACTGCGAAACGCACTGGCGCACAAGTACGTGGACCAATTCCACTACCTACACGCTTTGAACGTTTTACTGTACTAACTTCACCGCACGTTAATAAAGATGCGCGTGATCAGTACGAGATCCGCACCCATAAACGTCTGATTGACATCGTAGAACCAACTGACAAGACTGTTGACGCTCTTATGCGTTTAGATCTTGCTGCTGGTGTTGATGTTCAAATCAGCCTGGGTTAATCGAAAGATTAGAGAGGTTTTAGGAAAATGGCATTAGGTCTAGTCGGTCGTAAAGTGGGTATGACACGAATCTTCACTGAAGATGGTGTATCTATCCCTGTGACAGTTATTGAAGCGACACCTAACCGCATTGCTCAGATCAAATCTGACGCAACAGACGGTTATAACGCGCTTCAAGTAACCGCAGGCACTAAAAAAGCAAGTCGTGTAAACAAAGCTAAAGCGGGTCATTTCGCTAAAGCTGGTGTTGAAGCGGGTCGCGGTCTGTGGGAATTCCGCCTTAACGGTGGTGAAGGCGATTTTGAAGTAGGCGCAGAGCTTACTGTTGAATTATTCAACGAAATCAACAAGGTTGACGTAACCGGTACTTCTAAAGGTAAAGGTTTCCAAGGTGGTGTTAAGCGCTGGAATTTCAGCATGCAAGACGCTACACATGGTAACTCTCTATCTCACCGTGCTCCTGGTTCAATCGGTCAAAACCAATCACCTGGTAAGGTGTTTAAAGGTAAGAAAATGGCCGGTCATATGGGTGCTGAGCGTGTAACGACTCAAAACTTAGAACTAGTTCGCGTTGACGCTGAGCGTAATTTGCTTTTAGTTAAGGGTGCAGTACCTGGAGCTATTGGCGGTGACGTTATCGTTAAACCAGCTGTTAAAGCATAAGTCCTGGAGATTTAGTGATGGAATTAGCAATTAAAGACGCTTCTGGCGCTCTTGAAGTTTCTGAAGCTACTTTTGGACGTGAGTTTAACGAAGCATTAGTACACCAAGTAGTTGTTGCATATGCAGCAGGTGCTCGTCAAGGTACTCGTGCTCAGAAGACACGTTCTGAAGTAAGCGGTGGTGGTAAAAAACCATGGGCTCAAAAAGGTACTGGCCGTGCACGTGCCGGTACAATCCGTAGCCCAATTTGGCGTTCAGGTGGCGTTAGCTTTGCAGCTAAACCACAAGACCACAGCCAAAAAGTAAACCGTAAAATGTACCGTGGTGCGATTAAAAGCATCTTATCTGAATTAGTTCGTCAAGAGCGTTTAATCGTTGTTGAAAGTTTTGCTCTAGCAGCACCAAAAACTAAAGAACTAGTTGCTAAGCTTAAAGAACTTGAGCTTAAAGATGTTCTTATCGTGACTGAAGAAGTAGATGAAAATCTTTTCTTATCGGCACGTAACCTTTATAAGGTTGACACGCGTGATGTAGCTGGTATCGATCCTGTAAGCTTAATTGCTTTCGACAAGGTACTTATTACAGCCGCTGCTGTTAAGCAACTTGAGGAGGCGCTAGCATGATCCGCGAAGAACGTCTTTTAAAAGTGATCGTTGCTCCACATATCTCTGAAAAAAGCACTATTGCTGCTGAAGAAAACAATACTATTGTTTTTAAAGTATCAAATGACGCAACTAAAGCTGAAATTAAAGTAGCAGTTGAGAAGCTTTTTGAAGTAGAAGTAACGGGTGTTCGCACACTTAATGTTAAGGGTAAAACAAAACGTACTGGCGCACGTTTCGGTCGTCGTAACGACTGGAAAAAAGCTTACGTTACTCTTAAAGAAGGTAGTGAACTAGACTTTGTCGGCGGCGCCGAGTAATAAGGGGATAGAATTATGGCACTTCAAAAGTGTAAGCCTACTTCTGCGGGCCGTCGTCACCTAGTTAAAGTGGTTAACCCAGATCTACATAAGGGTAAGCCATACGCACCACTTTTAGAGAAAAACTCTAAATCAGGTGGTCGTAATAACAATGGTCGTATTACGGTTCGTCATATCGGTGGTGGTCATAAGCAACATTACCGTTTAATCGATTTTAAACGTACTAAAGATGGCATTCCAGCCACTGTTGAACGTTTAGAATACGATCCAAATCGTAGCGCAAACATCGCTCTTGTATTATATGCAGACGGTGAGCGTCGTTACATTATCGCACCTAAAGGCTTAAAAGCTGGCGATGCAATCCAGTCTGGTGTTGATGCACCAATCAAACCTGGTAATGCATTACCAATGCGTAATATGCCTGTAGGTTCGACTGTTCACAACGTAGAATTAAAACCAGGTAAAGGTGCTCAAATCGCACGTTCTGCTGGTGCATACGTTCAAATCCTTGCTCGTGATGGTCAGTATGTAACATTACGTCTTCGTTCAGGCGAAGTTCGTAAAGTTGAATCTGATTGTCGTGCGACTCTAGGTGAAGTAGGCAATGCTGAGCATATGCTTCGTTCACTTGGTAAAGCAGGTGCAAATCGCTGGCGTGGTATTCGTCCGACAGTTCGTGGTGTTGCCATGAACCCGGTAGATCACCCACACGGTGGTGGTGAAGGTCGTACATCTGGTGGTCGTCATCCTGTGTCTCCATGGGGTAAACCGACTAAGGGTGCGAAGACGCGTAAGAATAAGCGTACGGATAAATTTATAGTACGTCGTCGTACTAAGTAATATTGAGGAATAGCCATGCCACGCTCTCTCAAGAAGGGTCCTTTTATAGACCTACACTTGCTGAAGAAGGTAGAGAAAGCTTTGGAAAGCGGTGAGAAGAAGCCAATTAAAACTTGGAGCCGTCGTTCAATGATCATACCTAACATGATCGGATTGACCATTGCTGTCCATAATGGTCGCCAGCACGTACCAGTTTTCGTTTCTGACGAAATGATCGGTCACAAACTAGGTGAATTTGCACCAACTCGCACTTACCGTGGCCATGCTGCGGATAAGAAAGCGAAGAAACGTTAAGAGGGGAAGATAAATGCAAGCATTAGCTAAACATAAATTCGCCTCTGGTTCGGCGCAAAAAGCACGTCTAGTTGCAGATCAGATCCGCGGATTACCTGTCGATCGCGCACTAGAAATCCTGGCGTACAGCCCTAAAAAAGCGGCTGTATTAGTTAAGAAAGTACTTGAGTCTGCTATTGCTAACGCAGAGCATAACGAAGGTGCTGACATTGATGAGCTTCGTATAACTACGATCTTTGTGGACGATGGTCCTACAATGAAACGTATTATGCCTCGTGCTAAAGGACGCGCAGACCGCATCCTTAAGCGTACAAGCCATATCACTGTTATGGTTTCAGATAGCTAGGAGTATAAGTAATGGGACAAAAAGTTCATCCTACTGGTATTCGCCTAGGTATATCTAAACCTTGGGTTTCTACCTGGTACGCGAGTTCTAAAGATTTCTCTGATCAGCTTTTTGGCGATCACAAAGTTCGTGCATTCCTTACTAAGGAATTAAAAACGGCTTCTGTGTCTAAAATCGTTATTGAGCGTCCAGCAAAATCAATCCGCGTAACAATTCACACGGCTCGTCCGGGTGTTGTTATCGGTAAAAAAGGCGAAGACGTAGAAAAATTACGTCAAGCGGTAACTAAAATCGCTGGTGTACCTGCTCAGATTAATATCTCTGAAGTACGTAAACCAGAACTAGATGCACAACTAGTAGCAGACGGCATTGCCTCTCAACTAGAACGTCGTGTTATGTTCCGTCGCGCTATGAAGCGTTCGGTACAAAATGCAATGCGCATCGGTTCTAAAGGGATTAAAGTTGAAGTTAGCGGTCGTCTTGGCGGCGCTGAAATCGCACGTTCAGAATGGTATCGTGAAGGTCGTGTACCTCTACATACTCTTCGTGCTGATATCGATTACGCAACTTCTGAAGCCTTAACCACTTATGGTATCATTGGTGTTAAAGTTTGGATTTTCAAAGGCGAAGTTATTGGTGGTTTACCACTAGTACAAGAGCAAGAAAAACCAGCTAAACGCGCACCAAAGAAAGCCAAGAAAAGTGCTAAGTAGAGGTAGCGAGTAATGTTACAGCCAAAACGTACAAAATTCCGTAAAATGCACAAAGGCCGCAACCGCGGTTTAGCGCAAAACGGTAACAAAGTAAGCTTCGGTACTTTCGGATTGAAAGCTACTGGCCGTGGCCGCATGACTGCTCGTCAAATCGAAGCAGCTCGTCGTGCTATGACGCGTCACGTGAAACGTCAAGGTAAAATCTGGATTCGTGTCTTCCCTGACAAACCGATTACAGAAAAACCTCTTGAAGTTCGTATGGGTAAAGGTAAAGGTTCTGTTGAATATTGGGTTGCTGAAATTCAGCCTGGTAAAGTACTTTACGAAATGGAAGGTGTTTCAGAAGAGCTTGCTCGTGAAGCATTCGACCTTGCTGCTCGTAAACTGCCATTCAAAACAACTTTCGTAACTCGGACGGTAATGTGATGAAAGCTAGCGAACTAAAAGACAAAAGCGTAGAAGAGCTTAATGCTGAACTTCTAGGACTACTTCGTGAGCAATTTAATATGCGCATGCAAGCTAGCACTGGTCAGTTAGCTCAGACACACACGCTAAGAACAGTACGCCGCGATATCGCGCGTGTAAAAACAGTTATTAACCAGAAGGCAGGTCAATAATGAGCGATAAAATTCGTACTCTTCAAGGCCGTGTAATCAGCGACAAGATGGAAAAATCTTTCACTATCGCTATCGCACGTTATGTGAAGCACCCAATTTATGGGAAATTCATTAAACGTACGACTAAGTTACACGTACATGACGAAAATAACACAGCAAAAGCGGGTGACGTAGTTACTATCCGTGAATGCGCACCAATTTCTAAGAATAAATCTTGGACTTTAGTAGACGTTATTTCTAGTCCAAAACAAGCTTAATTTTTTAATTAAGTTAGTTTTGTAAAAAAGCCTCAGCATTAGCTGGGGCTTTTTGTGTTTAGAGCTATAAGTTTAAAGCCGTCAGCCGTCAGCCGTCAGCCGTCAGCCGTCAGCCGTCCGGAGTGAAGTTGAACGCCGTAGCTTGGGTTGAGTATTGAGAAACCCGAGGAGAAAAGAGCGCCATAAACGCGCTGAAATAATATTCTTAGAACTAAGTAACATCTAAATATCGGGTTTATAATTTACGAAACTTATACCTTTGTGAAAATACACCTGCAACTATAGATAGTAAAATACACACTACAGAACCTACAATTAGAAAGCGGTTTTCGATCCTGCTAACTTGTCTTTCGCCTACAATTTGGTACGTAACATCACCTTCAATAAAACGTTCGCCTTGATATTGCTGACTAACATTAAACGCTAAAAATTCACCTTGTTTTGCCTGATAAGTAAAGTAGGTTTCAGGATAAAAAATTTCATATGTTGCACATAGCCAAACTATAAGACCAATTATAAACAGCACAAAACTTAATATGGGCAGTTTTTTCAGCGGCACGTTTGTTGATGATGTTATAGGTAAATAGTTATTAAAACACACTTCGCCGTAGCACAATTTTAGCTTTTCGATCACTTCAGGAGAGGGAATGAATTGGCCATTCTCTAGTTTTGATAAATAAGATTGTTGGATGCCTATTTCCCGAGCCGCAAATGCTTGAGTCCATTTTTTGTTTGTTCGAAGACGTTTTAATTCTATTCCTAGTGATTGCATACTCATTATTCTCTCCTTAATTGTTGCCGTATTATTATCACCAATTAGCTAATCCAGAGATAGAGGTTATGATTATATTCATGTAAATGAATAAAAGAATATTATGAATATTAATGGATTAGCGTTTTTTATGAGCTGCTTTAAATTATGCTAGCATTATCAAACTAACGAAAGGATATATTCTATTATGAAAAAACACGTTTATTTATTACTTAGCTCCATGGTTTTATTATTGGTAAGTTATCAAACTAATGCCGAACCTGTTTTTGCAGTTAAAGCAGATATTTATAAATTGAAAAATGAGATAACAATTGATAGTAAAATTGCTGAAACACTAAAATCATTGGATCCA
The DNA here is from genome assembly GCF_014164085.1 of Pseudoalteromonas sp. SG45-5. Classification (NCBI taxonomy): domain Bacteria; kingdom Pseudomonadati; phylum Pseudomonadota; class Gammaproteobacteria; order Alteromonadales; family Pseudoalteromonadaceae; genus Pseudoalteromonas; species Pseudoalteromonas sp. SG45-5. The sequence goes on from NZ_JACJEM010000051.1 coordinate 33,525, forward strand.
ATTCACCAACCAATGCTATTAGCCTTATTAAATGAGAGCGCATTAATAGAAATAGGAGATGAAAAACAATTAACAGCACTTGAGGTAAAAGCAAACGAAGATGGATCGTTTTTTAATGCGGCGATGAAGTTAAAAGATAAAACAGATGGCCAATGGCAATCAATAACGTCTTTTATGCCTAACATTCCTGATGGTCAAACTGTATATTTTAGCCGTACTTTTATAGATAGTGTTTGGTTGATAAAGTTAACCGGGACACGTTACGAATCAGAAGAGCTGGGTCTAGCTAGTTTCCAAAACCAATAATAGTAATCGCTGGAATATTAGTTAGCCTTTATCTGTTTACTGAGGTTGAGATTTAATATTGCCAAATAACTTGACCTTGGTTTTCCTCAAACTTTTATGATGTGTTTTTTACTTATTATTAATGATTATGTGCATCATTCAAAACTACCTATTAGGTCTTCGCATTATCTAGTATCAGCCATCTATTGCGCAGGTGCTAAATATTACTGAATGAGTCTCGTAGTCGATAAAGTCGTGTGATGAATATTTAGAGGCTGCCTTGGTGTATTCGATGCAGCATCAAATGTACTCATTACATAAACATAAGTTGAGTTTGCTAGCACAAATTTTAATAAGGCTGGGATATAGACTATCAACTCGAACAGCTGAGGAATTGCTGATACGGTACTCCCAACATGCGGTGTTAGTTACTTTCGCAGATGACCGTTACGACGCTCAGCATATTATTTAAAAACGCGCAATTTATGATAAAAGCCTTTGCAAGTGCAAAGGCTTATGTTTTTCTGCGCTGACCGCTGACCGCT
>NZ_JACJEM010000052.1:0-33686 GCF_014164085.1 Pseudoalteromonas sp. SG45-5
AGATAAAATGACAGAAATGTCATTATTTAAACGTTTACAGCTAAGCGTTTCACCCTGTTCATTAATGATAGCAATAACACTATTATTTGAATGCAAGTCAATTCCACCATATAGTTTCATACTAAAAACCAAAGGGGTCAAATCTTGACTTCATACATCAATGGTCTAGATTTATAGTTTATTGCTCATTGAGTTTATTATTATGTCTAGACCGTTGCGAATAGAGTATGAAAATGCGTTTTATCATGAAAAACCAAAGGGTCAAATCTTGACTTCATACATCAATGGTCTAGATTTATAGTTTATTGCTCATTGAGTTTATTATTATGTCTAGACCGCTGCGAATAGAGTATGAAAATGCATTTTATCATGTGATGAATCGCGGAAGAGGGCGTGAAAACACCTTTTTGAGTGATGACGATTTTAAGCATTTTTTATACTGCATTGAGCAAGCAAGCCTTCGTTTTAATATTGAAGTGCATTCGTATTGCTTAATGACCAATCATTACCACCTACTTATAAAAACTCCTGATGCAAATTTAGGCAGGGCCATGAAACATATTAATGGTCTCTATACGCAATATTTTAATAGAACACACAATACAGACGGTGCACTGTTTAGAGGTCGCTATAAGGCTGTGCTGGTGGATGCTGATAATTACTTACTACATGTTAGCCGTTATATACATCGTAACCCAATAGAAACAAGTACACCGTTAGTAGATGAACTTATTGACTATAAATGGTCTAGCTACTCAGCCTTCATTAAAAAAGCGGCAACGCCGAAATGGTTAGTTCGAGACTTTATATTTTCGCTTCAAGGAAAAAATCGCAAATATGCTGCGTACAAACAGTTTGTTGAATTTGAAAACAATAAAGAGATAAGTGCTTTTTATGGCGCTAAAAAGTTATTTTCGGTGTTGGGCGGCGATGAATTTATTCAGAATGTTAAGGAGTATATTGCAAAATCAGACAACGAAAAAAGCGTTGTTGTTCAGAGGCGTTCAACTGATGATGTTGTTGCGTACTTAGCTAAATATTTTTGTATAGATACACATGATATTGTAACGGTTAAGAAAGGGCGTAGAGAGAAAAACTTACCTCGTATGTTTGCCATAAAGTTATGCCAAGATTTAACAGGGCAAAATTTGAAAGCGTTAGCCGTTGTTTTTAATGTTCAACATTATTCAGCCATATCTCAAACGGTATGCAGGCTAAATAAGTTAATAATTGCAGATGATAAGGTCAACTTACAGTTCGAAAAACTTCGAGATAGTTTGATGTATGCAGTCAAAGTTTAACTCATTTGGTTTTTTGGTCTACCCTCTGGAGGAACAAGTTTACTATGGTGCGGTATTGTTGTTGGAGGAGGTGGCGGGTATTTAGGTGGAAAATATTTCTCAGAAAAAGGAGATAAATTGGGAGGGGCTTTATATGAGAAGATTGAAAAGTGATTATTGATAGCGAACTTTTTGGCTTACTTTTATTTGGGATTGGTATAGGTGTCATTTTTATCATTATTTTACCTTTAGCCTTTTATTTAAAAGGGAAAAAGCTCAGAACAGTTGAAGATATTTTAGAGTCAGGAAACCGCTATTATTCCCTAAATATTTTTATGGCGCTCCATGGTTTACTTCATTATGGCAGTGTATTTTTATTTGATTGGTATGCAAAACGTTATAATTTATTAAGTGATAGAAATAAGGTGCCAGCTCAAGCCTCGATACTATTTAAAGTGTATTTTGTAATTTTTATGCTTTGCGTACTTTTAATGTTTTTATCTACATTATTTTTTGAATAATGACTTTAGGCGATAGAAAAACCAGAGGGGTCACCCATTAGAAAGTTCCGGTCAAGCAGGCTACTGTTTTTGCTTGACCTTTTTATTCAAAAAGCCAAGTGCTCTTATTATTAAACTCAATTTAAATATGGCTACGCACCTAGTAATGGCGTTGAGAGGTTTTTAAACGTGATATTGGAGTTTGGTCGTGGCAAGAAGCCAGTCCTGCCCCTTGCACTTATTATGAAAACCTACGAGACTTTATAAACTGAAATACTTTAAACATGAGGCTGCTCTTATATGCAGCCTCTGATTTGAACTATGTTACATTAAGTAGAACGTTTCTTTAAAAATTTCACTTATGAACTTTGAGTTGCTTATTTCCTACAACATACAAAGTATCTCCATCCCACCCTTGGTAAACTTTAGGGTTTAGGTAATCTATAGCATCACTGTTTTTCGGTAATAGAATCATTTTACCTTTATATGCTACATCCCCCGAGGCGTAATATATTTTTCCATAGTATTCATTTGGTTCTAAACTTTTACTTTTTTCCACTAAAGCAAATACACCTCCATCCAAACCGCCAACCCAAAATGCTTTATCTGGCACTACACTTGGCTTATTAGGTGCTTCAGACTCGCTTTGTTGTATATCGCAACCAGATAGATATATAAGAGCTAATAATAGCCATAGTATTTTTTTCATTTAACCTCTCCTAGACCTTCTATCTTTAAGGTTTTACTTTTCGGAAAGTAATCTAAGTCAATATAATCCTCTCTAAATTCACCTATATATGAATTTGGTCTTGGGTCAATCATCCATGGGGTTTCAAGGCCTGCTTTTTCGACAACCTGTTTGACAAAATGAATACAACTATTTGAGGTTAAGTTATATGGCTTACGTTTGGGATTTGTATTTTGAGATTTTCTTAACTGGGCGTAATCAAGCATAGTCTGATATTTTTTTTCCACTTCGATTAGCACCCCGTGGACTCGCCCAGACTGACCTGACACTCTAGAAATAAAATCAATAGGTTTTATTAACGTATTTATTTCAATTTTTCCGTTAGCTATTTTTACATCAGGAAGGTTGGCGGCTTTTACCACTAGACCAAGGTTATGAGGAGGATCGTATCGACCATATTCGAAATACTTTGTTGTCCCTGTTTTACCATTAATGAACAATACTCCAGCGTGACCGAGGTTTGATATTTTTTCTTTATATTTAGGGATGGTAAAGTTATCCCAGTCAACCCAAGGTAATACATCTACATTTCTTTTTTGAACTTCAACTGAAATTTTATAATCAGGGAAAACTATAGGGATTACTATATCTTTGTGCATGCTTTCTATCCTTTTTAGCTCTAACACTTTTTATGATACGCAATTCGTGTTGCGTATTTGTTTATATTCTACACACTAAATCTTTAAACATGTACCCATTAGTACTAAATTATATTCAAATACTCCTGAGATAAAAATCTATAGGTTATTTCCTCCGAAACTCAACTCTGTAAAGCACAGCAGCCTGCTTAACCGAAACTTTCTAATGGTTGACCCCGCTGGCCATTGCTTGATCATTTTTGAAGCTCAGCAGTTAAAGTAACCACTGCTGGCGCTGAACTAGCTTGCGCGTGTGATTTTCGGTTTGGCTAACTGTTTTTACTCGCCAATTTGAAACTTTCAAACTCTGTACTTACTTTGTCGGGATAAGTCCGCGACCTACATTAAATTTTGATGCATTTATCATTTAAGTTATTTTTCATCTATCGCAACTGGCTCAAGTGTTGTCATTTTTAAATAAACCCTATTTTCAATATCCAACTTATCAACAGGGTATTGGCCCCGAATATTTTCATTATAAAACTTACCCATTGAGGTTGAGTAATACAACTCATCCCATAATAAGATAGGTATATTATAATAACGGTAAACGCTTCCTGATTTGAATTTTAGGTCAAGTATTTTATTGATCGTTGAATAGCCAATGTGTGAAAAAGCACTTGAATTTACTGGGTGTTGTTCAAATAAAGGAAATGGGGTTTGGTTTAACAAAGAAAGCTTGATCCCAGCGTTTATTGCATTTGCAACTGCATTATTTCTGAGATAGCTATCAATTAGCCCATGCCCTGTCGAATCAAATAAAGACTCAGCAGAATAGTTTGAAGGTAAACTACCAAATAAAACCCTCACGGCTCGCATGACCCAGTCTTCATTGAGAGTAAGGTGCGATATAAGATGCGCGTATTCCTCTTCTAAGCTACCGCCTAGAGAGCTAGTAGGTGTTGCTATTGCCGCTAAACTAACCATTGGGTAATCGGAGGCTAAATAGCCGTCGGTGTATTGATAACTAGATATGATTTCTTCAAAAAGAGCGCTTGTGTAAAAGTTACCTTGTGAGTGGCCAATGAGAATAATACGGTTGCAAGAGTGCATTTGAAATTGCAACTTTTGATAGGCATTTGTGTAGTCAGTGTCGTTTAATTTTGAATAAGTGACATCTTTAAATACTTCCTCAATTACAGATTCAACATGGGCTATATCTTCCTGAGAAAGTGAATCAATGGTACCACCAAGTATTGCTGTTATAAGATGATATTTATTTGAAAAAGGAGATAAATCACCATATTTTTGTTGCGCGACTTCATATATTTGCATGTGCATTTCTTCATCTTTGTTGTAGCTGCCTGTTGGCTTTCTACCTTTTTGGTAATTACTTAATTTAGTATCTTGAAAATTATCTAGCCAAAACAAATTTTCACGAAAGTCATCTTCAGTAGTAAACATACCGTTTACGTAAAATAATCTAAGTTGATCAATTTGTTTTGTGCAGTACCTGTCTAGAGGTTGATCATTTGCATAAGTGTAATTAGTTAGACTTAAAGCAAATATTATTAAATATTTAATCATTTTATTGCTTCCTCTAATGCACTGCAGTCTTTATCTGCTGCATAATGAAAATCGTCATCCCAAGGAATATAATCACTTATTTTATTTTGACTTTTACGGTTTGCGTAGGCTCTGTCTATTGTGTTGAAGTACATTAGTTTAGGATTTCTAAAATGTGGATAATTATTTTGGAGCTGCCTTGTGCACATACTAATGTTGATCAGATCTAAAATAATCTGTTTACCAATTTCCGCATCTAAATTTGGCATACGACCTTGTTCAATATCAATAACTAATTGTAACGTTGAGGCAGTGCCTAAACTAAAAGTGATGAGCTGCGGTGAATCAAACTTTTCATATACAAGCCGTTCATAATCATCACGAATACCATTATCATTTTGGTCAATACCGTCTAGCGTTTTATAGTCATCTGGGTGCGCAGGAGGTAAATCTGGTGTTAGGTAAAATAAGTCTTGAATGCGTTGCCAGCTGCTATGGGGTTTGGGTTTATTATTCTTATTCCAATAAAGGGCAAAATAATAGTCGGTATTGTGTTTTACCAAATTGCCACCTCGGTATACCTTGTTTGCTTGCCACTTTTTTATCACTGTATCTTGTACCCAAATCCAGCCATCCCAGTGGGGTTGATTTTCTATTGGTTCAATCCCTTTAACCCAAAAGGCAGCAATAAATAGGCTGTTGTTGTGAGTGACTACATCACCAGCTACGTATATTGAACCGGCCTCCCATGGCTGATGATTTGGCTCAATGTCTGCTAAGTTAGTATTTGCGGATTGCTGAGGTAGTTGAAAAATATTGGCAGCGTAAGTTTGTGAGTAAAACAATATGCCAACGATAATTATGAGCTTAATCATATCAAATTCCTTTTAATTGAAGTTCCATTACTTTTTAAATCAAGCTCAGTTTTTTGGTAATTGCAAGGTGAAGGATTGAATTTTTCAAAATTATTACAGAGTGATTAGGGCGTGATGGTGGAAGGGAGTTAAACGTGGAATTGGTAATTGGCAAAAAATAAGATTTGCACTCTGAATTTGATCACATTACTGCAAATATTTACCAAAGGGCTTTACGGTGTTTATCAACAAGATGAACAGGTTATTATTAGTTATTTAAGAATGGGTTGGAAGGTTACTACGTATTTTTATTGGTGATTGCTGAGCAAAAAAATAAGCAGCTGCTCCAAGGAGAGTATCAAAAGCTCAGTAACCGATTGCCGTTAGGTAAGCTCGAACTTATTTTTACTTGTATTACTGATCCAAATACTGATTTATCAACAATCGAGGCAAACTCCCGCAGCACAATAATGAATTTTAGTTAAAAGAACACGATGCGATCGTTAATGCCTGATTTATTCGTCAGGCCCTTTGAGCGTAAAAACTAAATGTTTGCGCATGTCTTTTAAAATCACGCCTTTTTTTAACATTGCTCCGCTTAGGCGCTTTTGCCACTTTAATAACTCAGGCTCTGCCGCAGCTAACACTTGCTCACTCTCAAATTGAAAGCACATTAGCAAAGAGCCTGGAAATAAGTGGTATTGAACGTCAAACCAACATTGCAGCATACCAGGAAGTTCAGCACGACCTTGTTCTTCTAGTTTATCGGCAATATTAAGCACAAGAGTTTGCTGTTTTATTTGCACTGCAGAGAGTTTTTTCATGTTTAATCCAAGTTAGCGGCTAAAAAATGCAGCCGGAATGCGGGCATTATACGCAAGCTTGTAGGCAGGCAACAACTCTCAGCCAAGTATTGAATAGAATTTATTATACGTATGCCTTGCTGGTACGCTTTAGAATGCAGGTTCACTCTTTTAAATAAGCAACGAAGATAAGTTTTTTGTGCTAATTAACCATTTTTGAGAGGTGATTCAATACTGTATATTGACTCTCTCCGATTGCAAGACAATTTGAATCGTTTAAAGTAGGCACTAAGGCACTAAGGCACTAAGGCACTAAGGCGCTTAGTTTGTTGGCTATTGACTATTTAAACACGCAAAAAAATAGTTTAAACGACCACGTTACGCTATTAGCTTAACGTGGTATTGCTGTTTTATTTAAAAGGTTCCATCATGTTTGTAGCACTGTTCAACGTTGAAAATCACTTTCAAGAATTAAAAACCTAACCGAATATACAAATGAACTGGCGAGCAGTTTTTCTGTAAGATTAAAAATAATGAATCGATATTGTCGGTCTTATATCTCGATTCAATCTTCATAAGCATTAAGGATTTAAACAATGGAAATTACTGGAAGCTGTTACTGTGGTGAAATTAAATACCAAGCAAAGTCTCAAAATAATAATGTACTTGTTTGCCATTGTAGCGATTGCCAGCGTATGTCGAGTGGCCCATTTAGAGCTGTTATAATTGCAGAGCCAAACTCAGTAGTATTTACCCAAGGTGAGCCAAAAGAGTTTGTTAAAACAGCACAAAGTGGTAATAAACGTGCGCAAGGTTTTTGCGGCAACTGCGGTACAACACTTTATGCTACAAACGCAGCAAAACAAGATCGAGTGTATGGCCTGCGCATTGGCGCAGTTGACCAACGTGATGAGTTTAAACCGTCTGCACAAATTTGGTCTCAATCAACGCTAAGTTGGTTGAACGACTTACACAAAATACCAGCTTTTGAAACTACGCCATAAAAATAAATTTTGTAGAAAGTCAGTTTTTCTGAAATTTTATTAGTTAAACAGCTGTCTATTTTATTAGTTAAACAGCTGTCTATTTTAGTAGTTAACCTGAGCTCTGGTTAAGAGCTTTACTATCCAGAGTTCAGGTTAGTTACAACAGAGGAAATATTATGTGTAGTTCACCAAAAAGCAGCCGTGCAGTAAATAAAACAGCAATAAATTTTAATAATGAATTAACGCAAGAGCAGCGCCTACGGTTTGCTGCAAAAGCTAACTTAGCACAAGAGCGCCGTGAACAACGCGAAGCTACTAACAAACGCTATGAGCAAAAGCACCTTAGCAATAAGTCGTCACATGGTTTATTTTCGTGGCTACAGCAACTTGTTAGCTGATTTGGCTAAAGTGGTATTTTTACCACTGCCCAAACCGCACAATGCACACAATACACCTGCAATAGCACACAGCCACAATGGCATGTTCCAATTTCCTGTTGCCGTATGCAATGCTCCAGCAAGCATTGGCCCAATAGCGGCAAGTAAATACCCCACACTTTGCGACATACCCGAAAGCGACGCTGCTTGTTGAGAATCATCGCTCCGTAAACTAATAAACGATAGCCCCAATATAAAACACGCTCCAGAGCAAAAGCCCAACATTAGGGTCCAAACAAAGGCAAAGTTAGGCATGTAAAGTAGCCCCAATGCACTAAGTGCACTCAACATGGCTAAAATAAAGCTAAGCGCGCTTTGATCTTTTAATTTGGAAAGTAGCGGAATTAGTATTAACCCTGGTAATGCTGTCGCTATTTGAAAAGCACCGTGATAAGCACCTGCTTGCGTTGCGGAATGGCCAGCGTCGGTCAATATACTTGGAAGCCACGTGATTATTATGTAATTTAAAAATGAGTTTAAACCCAGTAACAAGGTGATTTTCCAAGCAAGTAAATTGCGCCATACATTTATTGAAGAGTTTGATGGCTGCGTAACACTTGCAGGTTTTGTGTGTTTGTTTAATTGCGACATCCATACTATTAAACTCGCCAAAGTAATAATGCCTGATGAGCCTAGCGCAAGCTGCCATCCTAATCCGTTTAATTGACTTAGCGGAAACACTAAAGTAGAAAAACCACCCGATACAGCGCCCATAGTCAGCACGTAAGCGGAGGTCATTAATGCAACTTTTGCAGGAAAGTCACGCTTAATTAGGCTTGGTAATAACACGTTTGCTATGGCAATCCCTACACCAATAATAGCGGTACCCACAAATAGCATTGCTGAGGTATTTATTAGCCGGGCTGCAACGCCTGTAAGTATAAATAACAAGGCCGCAAACAAAGTACGCTCTAATCCTTGTTTTTTAGCAAGGCTTGCTGCCATTGGCGATACAACTGCAAAGGCAATTAAAGGCAGTGTTGTTAAAAAGCCCGCTTGCGATGCGCTGAGCCCAAAGTGATTAATGATTTGTTCAAGCACAGGTGCAATACCTGTAAATGTCGCGCGTAAATTTGCGGCAATAAGCAATATGCCAAGCACAAGTAATATGCCAGTAATGCGTGATTTCGGGATGTTATTTAACAAAAGGGAAGACCATTAAAGCTAATACTTAATGGGCGCTAGTATAAAGACTTAGCAAAAACTATAATTTAGATATTATGACATTAAATAACTAAAAACAGACAAAACTATGTTTGAACCCATTGGTTGGGACGAAATTAAAAATTTTGAAACAATGGCGCAGTCCATAATAGCTAAAATAGAGCATGCCCATGCAAGTCACGAAATACCATTGCACACCCATCCTAAAGGGCAATTAATTTTAGCACTGCATGGCTATGTAACCTGTGAAGTGTCAGCAAAAATGTGGATGGTGCCTACGCACAGTGCAATTTGGATCCCTGCACAAAAGGTGCATAGTAATAGGGCGTCTGATAACGCGCAGCTTTGTCACTTATTTATTGATAGTAGTAAAAACGGTATGCCGCTAAATACCTGTACGTTAGCCATTACGCCGCTGGTTAAAGAGCTAATATGCGAGTTGGCTGGGCATAATCAGCACTATGCTTTAAATAGTAAAACAGCACGTTTAGCGCAGGTGTTATTTGATCAACTTATTGAAATGCCCGTACAACTACTCGATTTTGTATTATCTAAAAACGAGGTAATTCAAACTATGAGCGATCAGTTAATAAACATGCCAAATAATCGAAAAACACTACCACAATGGGCTAAGCAGTTTGCATTAACTGAGCGCACATTAGCGCGGTTAATTAAAAAAGAAACCGGTATGACATTTGGAAAATGGCGTACGCAATTGCATATAATTACAGCCTTAAAAGCGCTTTCTGATAAGCAAAGTGTACAGCAGGTGTCGGAGTTATTAGGGTATGAGTCGGTGAGTGCATTTATTACTATGTTTAAAAAGGTGATGAAAAAGTCGCCCATGAAATACATGAGCGATTTAAATCAGTTAAATTAACGCCTTACCACGTATAAGTTGCCGAAAGCATTGCGGTACGTGGTTTGCCAGGAAAGTACCTGTCGCCGGTAAAGCTGGTGTAATCGGCGCGCTCTGTATAAGCCTCATTGGTTAAGTTAATTACGCGAGCAAGCACTTCAAGGTTATTAGTAACTTGCCACTGTGCGCGCAGGCTCAAAACATCATGCCCTTGGTATTTATTTATGTTTTCTGGATCGGTGTAATAGTTACCAACGCGATGCCACTGCAAAGCTAATTGCGCGTTGTTTAATGCCTGCCATGTTAAATCGAGATTAGCAATATTACGTGGCGCGGTGTCTATGTCGTTGCCGTGTATATTTAAACCGTTAAGTACTTGGTTGTTAGTATAAGTATGCTTTGCGTAAGTACCAGCAAAGTTAAGCGCAAGCGTTTTTGTGAGCTGGTAGTCAAGTTCAAGCTCAATACCGCGATGGCGAGAGCTGCCATTATTTACTGTAAAAAAGTCACTATCGCGGTAGATTGTGTTGTGTTTACTCATAGCGTAAACCGACAGGCCATAACGTAGTTTTTCGTAAACCCCTTTCATACCTAGTTCTGCATTGTTGGCTATTTCGGCATTTAAATTTGCTGTTGTTTGCTTGCGTTGTAATTGGTATAACTCAGCGGCTTGTGGCGCTCGGTAACCGCGCGAAAAGTTTGCATAAAGCGTGTTATTTGTATTGTACTGATAGCTAACCCCAAGCTTTGGCGATAAATTACTAAAGCTATTTTTAGCACTCGCTGGGCGGCTGTATCGGCAACCACCAAAGCCGCATTCTGTGCCATCGTCTTTTGTTCTACCTGCTAGCATATTATTGGTGTAGTCGTACTGCATATGCTCGTAGCGCACACCTGCGGTAAGTAACCACTTATTTAATTGCCAATCAATAGATGCAAAAGGGGCATAAAGCGTGGCGTTTACACCATAATCGTAATGCTTACCTTGTGGCACTGTAGCAACTAAAAATGCAGAGCCTTGAGTGGGTTCATTTTGGCTTTGAGTAAAGTCGGCTTGCGTGTATTCGCCATCAAACCCTAGGTTTACTTTTACATTACTTTGTAAATTATATTGATAAAGCGATTGAACGCCAAAGCCGGTTTGGCTGTTTTTTTCAAGCGGTGTGCCGGGCAAAAAGTGCTTAAAAAAGTCCATACTTTGCTCGCGAAAATATAACGTAGTAGAGAGCACATCATCGTTATTTAATTGCCATGTTGCATTGCTCCATGCTCTAAATGCACGTGCTTTTCTAAATGCGTCTGGGTCAAAGTTTTTTTGCGCGAGGTCTTCGTTTTTATAGCTTTCAAAGCCCGTAATAAATCCCGCAGTTTGCTGATCTAGGTTTGTGTAAGTAAGCCCAGAAGTCAGTAATAAATTATTATTTGAATAGCGATGGCGAATATTTACTTTTTGTTGCTCTACGCTTTCGTCATCGCGGTAACCGCTATCGTCGGTAACACTTGCGTTAATGCCTATACCACTGTTGCCGTAATCTTGTCCTGCACGTAATTTGTAGCGAGTATAACCGTACGAGCCATAATCTAAACCAACTAAACCACCGCCTTGAGTAGTGTCGGGCGTTATTACATTAATAACACCATGCACAGCATTTGAGCCATAAAGTGCAGAGCCAGGGCCTTTTAATACTTCAATGCGCTGCGCCATTTCGCTATGCGCTTCAAATAGCTCGTTTATATTGCAAAACCCAGCGGCTCTAAGTGGTATACCATCCTCTAGGGTTAATATGCCACCACATGCGCCAGCGCCCGAAAGTACTTGTGAACGTAGTGCGGGTAAATACTCTTGACCATTTCCGCGTTGAATATTAGCACCCGCTACACGTTGCAGGGCTTCTTCAATATGGGTAGGCGCTATGCTATTTAACTGCGCTTCACTGAGTGTACTTATTGATAAAGGGAGCGGGGTAGATAGTGCTTCAATACGTGATGCAGTGGTTGTTATGGTTTCTATTGCATCATTATTTTGATTATCGGCAAATGCAGTGTAGCTAAAGGGTAATAACAGTGGCAAAAAATAAGGTTTCATACATTCCTTGAAGACAAAATATAGTGCATTGGTTTTATATTATGTGGTTTTGATGTGTATTTAAAGTTGTTACGTTAAAGCACACGTAGCCTATAGATTTTATATGTAACTGAGAGCAGTAAGCATGCTGCTGCTGGAAATAACAACGCAAGCATTAAAAAGTAATTAAATAAAATATAACCTACAATCCCACCGAGTAAAAAGCCGCTAATAATGAGTAAAAAGATAACACATTTGCGGGTATCAAATTGCTCTCCTTTTAATGCTCTGCCAATCATTAAACCAAGATCTGTAAAAATACCGGTTAAGTGTGTGGTGCGTATAACTGCACCACTGTAATTAGTGGCCAATGCATTTTGTAGCCCGCACGCAGCGGAGGCTAAAACAATACCGTAAGTGAATGTATTTTGAAGTAAGTAAGCGCTAATTAGTAACAACAGCGCTTCAATAAAAAGTAAGGTGTCGTAATGGCGGCCTAATTTTAATGAACCACCTGAGAGTAAAAACCCGGAAAGTGCCGACCCCAGCATAAAGCTAATTATTACACCCAGCAGTAATAGTGCTGTTACTTTACTCGTTATTGCTTTAATACCGAGTAAAGTAACAGATCCCGATACGTGCGAAATAGCTTGATGTTCAAAACCTAATAACCCCACAGCGTTCACAATGCCCGCTATAAATGCGAGCGTAAACGCGCCATATTCAACCCATTTTGGTAATTTTGTAAACATTAGTTATGCCGTAGTGAGGGAGTTTTTTAATCTAGTTAATTGCTTTTATACACTTGAGTTTTAAAGCGCTTTATTTGCTCATCAACTAACTTTGTATCAATTATGCCACGCTTAAAGGCAATATAAACAGGGAGCGAAAATTCATTAAGTTGGCGAGCATAAATATTATTGTATTCTTTTGAATACCATAATCCCGCTTGGTAGTTAGTAATAACGTATTCAACACGTTTTTTTTCAAGTAGCTTAAAGCTTGCTTTGGTTGAGAGTGATTGAATTAAGCTATTACCCTTTATATTGTATTGCGAAGCAATAGTACAGGGTAGGGGAACGCCGCGAAGCATAGCAACGGTGGAGTTTGATAAATCATTAGTGAGCAGTTTGTCGTTATTTAAAGCAAATAAACCAAATTGAGTGATATGCAGTGGTTCACTTGTAAAGTCTAAGTATTTTGCGCGCTCTTTGTTATTAGCCAACGAAAAATAGCAATCGTAGTAACCTAGTTTCATCTCTTTTTTAACACGTGCCCAAGGCAAGTGAACAATCTCAATGTGCAGGTTTAAATTACGCTCAATAAAGGTTAAGTATTCAATATCTAAACCAGTAAATGTATCGCTATTTTCATCGTATATTGTAAAAGGTGGGTAATGAGTTGTTACGCAGCGTAATTTTTTTTGAGGTGCAGCAGATAGTAACGAAGAAAAAATTAAAACCATAAAAAGCAACATTGTGCGCATAAATGCTAATCCGATATTTTTTGTAAGTATATACCTTGGCTGTTTATTATACAGCCTAATTGGAATGTTTGTATTGATCTAAGTATTTTTGCTAAGCGTATAAATAAAATTTTGTGGGATAGACCATGTTTAACGTAGAGCAACAATCACGCATTATAGAAATGGCGTGGGAAGACAGAACTCCTTTTGAAGCAATAGAGCAATTGTATGGATTAAAATACTCACAATTAGTTGTTTTTATGCGAGAACATATATCAAAAGGCAGCTTTAAGGTTTGGCGAAAACGTCATGCTGGTCGTAAAACAAAACATTTAAAACTTCGCGATCCTGCTATTATGCGCAGTCACTGTAAAACACAATATAAACAACGTTGATTTGCTCTAATCCAAAGGGTTACAATTTCATTCGTTGTTCATGATCGTTTGTTAAGTTGGGGTACTAAATCCCTGCTGTTTCAATCGTGAAGTTAACCCATAAGGACATTTAAATGCTCATTGCGCTGGCTATTATCATCGCTTTTTTTTTACTAGTTACTTTGTTACCTATGTCTTACAGCCAGCATTACTTAGTGCGTAGCTGCGATTTTGTGCGCTTACAAGTGTTTTATATTGCCAGTTTAGTTACTGTTACCTCACTATTTTTATTATGGCAAAGCAGCGCAATAGGTTATGTATTTATAGCCTTAACTTCATTACTTATAATGATTTTACAAGGTAAATGGATTTACCCGTATACGTGGCTTGCTAAAAAAGAAGTGCAAAGTGCGCCTAAGCACATCGACCACAGCATAAGAATTATGTCGGCAAATGTACTTATGTCGAACCATAAAAGTGAGCAGTTAATTAGCCTTGTTGATGAGCATCAACCCGACCTACTTATTACGCTTGAGAGTGATAGCTGGTGGGAAAATAAATTATCAGTCATTAAAAAAAATTACCCGTATTACATAGAATGCCCTAAAGATAATCGTTACGGCATGCACTTATACAGCAAGTTTAAAATACTCGATGCACAAATATGTGAGCTTATAGAAGAAGATATTCCCTCAATTCATATTTTGTTTGAAAACGATGAAGGCCTACAAATGCAAGGGCACTTTATTCACCCCGCACCACCAAGCCCAACCGAAGAAGATTCATCACGTCCGCGCGACTCAGAGCTAATAATGGTGGCTAAAGCACTTAAAAACCCAACACGACCTACCATAGTTGCCGGAGATTTAAACGACGTAGCATGGTCGCGTAGCACCCGTTTGTTTATGCAGATAAGTGGCTTGTTAGATCCTCGAAAAGGCCGTGGTTTTTATAACACCTTTCATGCAAGTTACTTTTTTATGCGTTGGCCGCTCGATCACTTATTTCACAGCGAAGGTTTTAAAGTAAAACGTATTAAGCGCTTAGCTAAGTATGGCTCAGATCACTTTGCGCTACTGACTGAGCTTTCTTACGAAAACGCTAATCAGCAATCATTAGAAACTAAATCGGCGCAGCACAAGCAAGAAGAAATTCAAGAGCTTGCTATGAATAAGGCAGATAAGCGAAAGGTGCCGAGATTTGAGGAAGAGTTATAGCTATTAGGCAGTGTAGGTCGGATAAGCGAAGCGCCATCCGACACAGTAAAATACATTGCCAATTATAATCAATATTTAATGTTGTCACGTGGCTGAAGGGTGCCAATTGCGAACCTTCAAGGTGTAAATCTAAAACTCTGTTGGGTGGCGCCTTCGGCTTAACCAACCTACCTTTTGACATAGGTCGGATAAGTGGCGAAGCCACGCCATCCGACAAAAATGATGAATTGGCTAGTAACAACGCGACTTACCGCGTTTATGTTGTCGAGTGGCTAGAAAGTGCCAACAGCAGACATTGACATTACTTTTCAAAAACCTCTGGATTGGACTGCTAAGCCACCTGAGCGGTCATTCAGGTTCTTTCTGAGCATGACCTAAAAATGTGAGAAGCAGAAGGTCTCCAAGTTTTACCTCTATGGCTCTAAAGAAGGTATAACAATAACTTAAAGTTATACGAAAGATATGTATAATAATTTGAGTAATAAAAATAAATGGAATTAAATTTAATGAAAGCCGTACATTACTTTTCTTTTTTCGCATGTCTTTACTTCCTTTTTCAAACAAGTGCATTTGCAAAAGCTGACGTAAATATACAGATCAACAAATCAGTGGAAACATTATCGCTTATATACACTACTGGCACCCCTGCACAAAAAATTGCCTTCGTTAATAGCCCAAATGACTCACGTACCAAAAGGTGGAAACCTGTTAATAATGAATTTGAGGTTGTTTATGAAAAACATCAAGAGTTTATTCAACGAATAGATGGTAAAGCCTTTAATCATGTGCAACTTAGCTTAACACCAACTTATAAGCATTTGCCTAAATCTTACGCACCTATAGCACCATTTTCAGACGGAGGTGTTCTAATTCATACGGGCCGTTTATTTGCATGCATCGACCTATGCTCGGATGATGATAATGGTTGGAAAATCAAAATAGAAGTAGAAGGAAATGCCCATTTTATTGCCAATGGAAAAGTTAACTATCAATCCGAAAACTGGCTTGGGTATGATGATGGACAATACGTTTATATAGGACAACAAAAGCCTATAGATGAGCCAACGTTTTTAGCCATGATTGATCAAGGGTTGCCTGAAAAAATGAAGATGGAACTTAGCCAATCACTACCAAAAACAATGACGTTCTTTGAATCACATTTAGGAGAAAATAGTAGTAGTGTTAAACCGATGCTATTTGCCTCATATTCAAATAAAAAGGGGAAAGATATTCAAGGAGGTGTTCTGCCTAATCAAGTGTTTATCCATTGGGATATGGATAACTTGGACGAAAAATTAAAAGAAAAAAACTTTATTAATAGAACTTTATGGATGTTTGCACATGAAGCTTCACATTTTTATCAAGATAGCGCTTCATTAGTAAGCGATAAATCTGAAAGCTGGATACATGAAGGTAATGCAGAATGGTTATCCGCTATAGCCTTGCGGGAATTTTATCCCGAAATTATTGAGCTATTCATTAGTAAAAAGTTAAACCAAGCAAAGTCAGATTGTGCCAATGCTTTAACGAAATATTCATTAGAAGATGCAGCTAGGAAGGGTAATTACCGATCGTATTATCAATGTGGGATCATTATTCACTCTCTAATAGATAAAAAAACTCGCGAATTATCAAAAGGAAAACAATCTATTTTTAATGTTTGGAATGATTTTAAAGAACAAGGAAAAAACAAAGGTAAAACGGGTGCAGTAGGTTTTTGGGCTGTGACTGAAAAATATATTTCTAGTGATATGCTACAAGGGCTAAAAAACTTAACTACGGATAAGTTAGCAGACCCTGAAAATTACATTAACCAATTAGAATCGTTATAAATGAGCGTTCGTTGCTCATTTATTTGAGTCAATCAAATGGCAGCTTTGAGCTTGAAACAGCCTACCGCAAAGACAAAGACTGACGGTCCGCTTCTCGCTCATTTCTGTCTTTCAAGTTTCAGCTTCCACATATCAATAGTTAGCTCTGGGTTTAATCGTACTTGGTCTCGCTCTGTTTAAGCATTATATTTGTGATGTTTTCTGTAATAGTGCTCACTATGTTTATGTCTTTAAATACACGGTTTAACTGGTTTGTAAGCGCAATTTAAAATAGCGATAAAAGTAGTGTGCTTACGTTTTTATTAAATAAGCTAAATTGTGAAGTGAGTTTTTAAATTATTAAAATTTAATGAAGTAGCATTGGTTAGTTTGTAACTTTTTATTTTGAAGGATATTTAATTTTTAAAAGCGCGATGTAAAATCGCCCCTACGAATATATCCAAAATTCGGTACTATCTCCTACTAAAAGCTCGGTACTGTCTCTTACTAAAAACTAAGTACTGCCTCCTGAAAACTACTTTCTAAAAGCAATCTTCTAAAAGTTATAAAAAAAAGCCTAAAAGTGGTTACCCACTTTTAGGCTTAGTAATTTTTGTGTTTTAAACACATATTAAGAATCTGTATTTAAAACACTTGTTTCATTTATGCAGCTAAATTAGCTGGCGATCATAATGCTTTTAACATTGACAAATTCGCGCATACCAAAACCGCCGTGTTCTCTGCCGTAGCCACTGCCTTTAACGCCACCAAATGGTAGGTTAGGTTGTGCTAAACCGTAGCCGTTAATGTTGATCATGCCGGTGTCGAAGTACTTTTTAGCAAGCTCAATGGCTTTTTTCTCATCTTTTGAGAAAATACCACCGCCTAAACCGTAGCGAGAATCGTTGGCGATGCGCATAGCATCGTCGTTATCTTTCGCTTTAATAAGCGAAGCGACAGGGCCAAATAATTCGTCGTCGTAGGCCGGCATGCCAGGTGATAGGTTATCAAGTAGCGTTGGTGGGTAGTAGTAACCTGTTTGCGATGGTATTTCGCCACCCGTTACTATGTTTGCACCTGCTTTAACTGATTCCATTACTTGGTCGTGAATGCCGTCGCGTAAATCTTCACGAGCCATTGGGCCTAAGTCTGTGCCATCTGCCATTGGGTCGCCCATTTTCATGGCTTCGAACTGCTCTTTAATTTGTGCTTTAAAGTCATCGTAAAGTGACTCAACAACAACATAACGTTTAGCTGAAACACACGTTTCGCCGTTATTGATCATGCGACCTGTTACACAGGTTTTAACTGCAAGCTCTAAATCGGCGTCATCAAGTACTAAGTAAGCGTCGTTGCTGCCCAGTTCTAACACTGTTTTTTTAGCGTGTTTACCCGCTTCTTCAGCTACTTTTTTACCTGTGGCATCACTACCCGTAAAGGTTACGCCGCTAATTGCTTTGTGCGCAATGAGTGAGCTGGCAGTTTTACCGTCGATGAGTAAGTTGCTGAAACAGTACTCTGGGAAACCAGCTTGTTTAAATAGCGCTTCAATTTTTTCAGCCATGCC
This sequence comes from Pseudoalteromonas sp. SG45-5, assembly GCF_014164085.1. Taxonomy (NCBI): domain Bacteria; kingdom Pseudomonadati; phylum Pseudomonadota; class Gammaproteobacteria; order Alteromonadales; family Pseudoalteromonadaceae; genus Pseudoalteromonas; species Pseudoalteromonas sp. SG45-5. The sequence goes on from NZ_JACJEM010000052.1 coordinate 18,275, forward strand.
AAATACGTTACCAGCATGCTTTAATACGGTTGTGTTACCCGCCATAATGTTAGCGGCACTGTAACGAATTACCTGATAAAGCGGGAAGTTCCACGGTTGAATACCCAGCAGAACGCCCGTTGGTTGGTAACTAATAATTGCACGACCGCCATCCATCTCGCGATCTTCGTCGGCAAGTACTTGTGGGCCTTGTTCGGCTGTGTAACGACAAATGCCAGCGCATAGTTCAACCTCTTGAAAGCCTTGCTCGTATACTTTACCCATTTCTTCGGTCATGAGTTTTGCGATCGCTTCTTTTTGTTCTTCAAAAAGTGATGCTAAGTTATTTAAATATTTTGCACGTTCAGCGAATGACGTTAAACGCCATTTTAAATATGTTTCGTGAGATTTTTCGATTACCTGCTCCGCTTCTTTTTGAGAAAGTAGCGTATAGGTTTCAATGGTTTGCTCAGTTGCCGGATTAATCGTTTTAACTGTGTTACTCATTTTTATCTCCTTACTAATTATGTATAGGGAGTAATGCAAAACGAACGCCAGCTGTCTAAATATATAAAAATAACTTTAACTTATTGTTATTTATTGTTTTTTAATTTTTATTTATAAAGGTGCTTATTTTTTATGTAATGTATTTATGGTATGTTTTGTAAATAGTGCAAGTTGCAGAAAAAGTTACATAGGGAATAAAAATGATACGAACACTTTTTGATATTTCCACTGCGCTAATACAGGCGCCAATGGCTGGTGTGCAAGATGCAGTATTAGCGGCCAGTGTCTGTGAGGCTGGTGGATTGGGCTCTTTACCGTGCGCAATGCTCTCTAAAACACAGCTTATAGAGCAGCTAGAGTTACTTAGTCGTTCAACTAGTAAGCCTTATAATCTTAACTTTTTTTGCCATTCAACCTTGCAATACACCAAGCTGCAAAAACAACAATGGCATTTAACATTGGCCCCTTATTTTAATGAATACGCCATTGCTGAAAGTAGCTTAGCGGACGAAGCTTCTCGACAGCCTATAAATCAAAGTATTATCGATATTATTGCGCCTTATAAACCGGCCGTGGTGAGTTTTCATTTTGGTTTACCTGCGCCGTTTTTGCTTGAACAAATTAAAAGCTGGGGGGCAAGCGTTATTTCTACTGCAACAACCATTGAAGAGGCAAAATGGCTTGTCGATAATGGTGCTGATGCTGTTATAGCTCAGGGTTTAGAGGCGGGTGGGCACCGAGGCCATTTTTTATCTATGGATTTAAGTTTGCATAAAAGTACCGCTGAGCTAGTGCAAGAATGTGTTGCTCAATTGGTTGTGCCTGTTATTGCTGCTGGTGGTATTGCAACTGAGGATGATGTAGCGCATATGCAAGCGCTGGGAGCCGCAGGCGTGCAAGTAGGCAGTGCTTATTTATTATGTAACGAGGCAAATACGTCAGCGATTCATCGCAATGCTATTTTATCCCAGCAGAAAGACAATACAGCGCTCACTACATTATTTTCAGGGCGTGCAGCCCGAGGTATTTGTAATCGTGCAATGAAAGAGCTTGGTTCAATGCCTTTTCATGTGCCGCCATTTCCTTATGCGAGTATTGCAATAACGGCATTGAGAAGCAGAGCAGAAGCATTGGGCGATAGTGGCTTTTCGCCGTTGTGGTGTGGTCAAAAATACATCCCAAGGGAGCACATGAGCGCAGCTCAAATAACACAAACATTAATGCAAAAGTGGTTGGTTTAAATGCGTAGCTGTAAATAGTTGAACTGATGTTAGCTACGCAGGGCAATAGATGTATAAGTAATTAAAAAAGTTGTTTAGCAATTTTTTTGAGTAAATAGGTTTCACGGAGGATAGATAACCCTTGTTTCTCGCTGTTAGCTAACGTGCGCTCATTATGTGCAATCGCATCGTTAATATTTACCCATTTAGCGGTCATACCATTTTGCTGTTCGTAATGCTCTAATTGAGCTTTACCAAATTCATCGGCAATATTGCATACATAGCAATATGATTTTATATGAATAATATCAAAGTCCTCTTTATACCAAGGGCGATACTCTTCATAGAGTCCAAAAGCTTTAACTACACTTATTTGTTGTGCACCGGTTTCCTCGCTTAGTTCGCGGATCAAACCTTGCTCAATGCTTTCGCCTTCATCCACCCCACCGCCAGGTAAGCTGTAGTCTTCATAACGATTGGTGTACATTAATAAGATTTTATTATTTTTAATAACAATGGCGCGCGCGGTCAAGCGAACAAAAGTAGTTCCTTGATCAATATTAATACCGGAATGAATTAGGGTTTTTAATTGCTTCATTTTGTATCCCATTTTTTTGAGCTCTGATTAACCTAAACTCTGGTTAAGATATTTACTAACATATTGAACCATAATGAAATTATAATTTATTTTTCTAGCCAGAGGTTTTCGGTGAAAACAAGGCGAATTTACGCGTCAATAGCGATCTTGTTGCAAGTGAATTCAACGCAGCTCGCATTAAAAGTAGCTGCTTGAGATAGATTTATTATCCGCAGTTCAGGTTAATTATATCAGCTGTTTCACTCAAGCACGTTGTTGAAGTTGCAAGTAATAGAAATTAATGTGATCGTTTTTTTTCAGCATACGTAAATCTCTAGTTGGTAAAATAAGACGTTAACCCATTTAGTTTATTTAGATGAAAGCGCTTTTAAGCACACCTTCCTTTAAATTGGGTGTAAGGGTGCGTAGAATGATAAAAAAGAATAGGGATTTATCATGTTAAATATACTTTTAGTAGACGATGACGTCGAGTTTAGTGATGTTGTTTGCCATATCGTCGAATTTCTCGGCCATAATATAAACACCGCGACCAGTTTAAAAGAAGCGCATCAGTGGTTTGAAAATAATACCTTTGATCATGTTCTTCTTGATTTTATGTTACCTGACGGCAGCGGTTTACATCTTCTTGATCATTTAAAAATGATTGGACAGTCTCCAAAAATTACACTTATATCAGGGCACCCTTCAGTTAAAGGTATTTTAGCTGAAATGTGCGAGCCTAATGTTGGGCATTTATTAAAACCATTACAGAGAGAAGACTTAGAGCTGGTTTTAAATGGTCCTAAAAAAGCAGTTAAAAAAGCCAAGTCGAGCGGTATTACTCGTCATTTTGGTGGGCTGATTGGCGAATCAGAAGCAATGCAAAAACTTTACAACATGATTGAACGTGTAGCTAAAACAAATGCGAACGTAATGCTTATGGGTGAAAGTGGTGCCGGTAAAGAAGTGGTTGCGCAAGCTATTCATAACGCAAGCCAATGTGAAGGGCCATTAGTTGCAAGTAACTGTGGTGCGCTTTCAAAAGAATTAATTGGTAGTGAATTATTTGGCCATGAAAAAGGGGCTTTTACGGGAGCAATCGCACGCAAAGAGGGTGTTTTTGAGCAATCAAATAACGGAACTTTATTTTTGGATGAAGTAACCGAAATGCCAATTGATATGCAACCAAATTTACTGCGAGTACTTGAAACTAAAAAAGTAACGCGTGTGGGCGGTAACCGAGAAATACCGACCAACTGTCGTGTTATTTCGGCGACTAACCGCACGCTTAGCGATTTAGCGCACAACAATGTTATTCGTGAAGATATTTATTTTAGGCTGGCTGTTTTTCCTATTGATATACCGCCACTGCGCGATCGCAAAGAAGACATTCCGCTTTTAGCTAAAGCATTTTTAGAACAATTAAATGATGAGAATGGCACTGCGTTTAGCTGGACAGCGCAACAGCTAAAAGAGCTACAAAGCTATGAATGGCCTGGTAATGTACGTGAGCTTCGCCATGCAATTCATCGTGCCTTTATTATGAGTGATCCGCAAACCAGTGATATTACGCTGCCTGACAATTTAGAATCACCTTTTTCACGTGTTAATAATCAAGCAGCAGAAAAGCAGGTGTCGGCAGGGCAAACAATTGAAGAAGTTGAAAAAGAGCTGATTCATGCAACGCTCGATAAGGTGCAAGGCAATAAAACGCTTGCGGCACAAATGTTAGGTATTAGCACTAAAACACTTTATAACCGCCTTAATGCTTACGGTGGGATTGGTGAGTACAAGTAACTTAGATTTTGGTTAAACAAAAGGAAATATTATCGTGACTGAAGAAAGTAAGCAAAGCACAGCGCTTAATAAACTTGTTCATGATGCAAGAGCTCCGTTGAATAGAATTTCAATGAACGCGGAGCTAATAAAATTAGTGTTAGAAAACGATATGCCCAAACAAAAGGCGATTGAAGCCTTAGATAAAATAATTTTGAACTGCCAGCAATGCAGTGAGAGTTTGCAAAATATTACTGATCATAATAACGATCAACAAATTTAACTCAGGCGTTTACATATCTATGAGCAAGCAAAAACAGCAAGGTAAAGCAAATATTACGTGGGCCGCTTTTATTGTGGTGATATTAAGCATTATTGTAGGCAATGCCTTTTTAGCATTGAATACGATTCAAGGGTTAACGCAAACTCAAAAAAGTTTAGACAATACTAATATGCTGACAACCGCAATAGAGAAACTGCATTTGTCTATCGTACAAGCTGAATCGGGTCAACGTGGTTATTTATTAACGGAAGAGGATGATTATTTAACGCCTTACTACGATGCGATAGGGCAGTTAGAGGAGCAAACAAATCATGTAAAATCGCTTCATTCTGAAATAGACGGCCAAGCTGATCGAATAGCCCAGTTGTTAGTGCTTACAGGCAGTAAAATTAAAGAATTAAAAAAGACGGTTAACCTTGCTCTTAATGACAAAGAGCGACGTGCGTTATATATACTTAATACACATAAAGGCCGAGGCCTTTATAAGCAAATTCGTGAAAATGTTAATGAAATTCAAGACCGAGAACTACTCTTTAAAGTGAGTCACTTTGCGAAATTAGCTAAAATTAAAAATGAGGCAAAAATTACCTTCGCGATTACAGCAATAACAAGTGCTCTGCTTATTATTGGTATGTTTATTATGACGCGTCTTAATTTAAGAAATGCGGCCCAATATCGTTTTGAGCTTGAAAAACAAAACGAAACGTTAGCCGCTAAAGTGTCGGAGCGTACGCAAGAGCTAACACTATACTCTGATGAACTGAGTCGCAGTAATCGAGAGTTAGAAGAATTTGCTTTTGTTGCGAGCCATGATTTACAAGAGCCGCTTCGTAAAATTCAAGCATTTAGTGATCGCCTTGAAACCATGTTCAAAGATGAGTTGGGCGAAAAAGGCATAGATTATATTGGCCGCATGAAAAACGCTGCCCAGCGTATGTCTAATTTAATTAATGATTTACTTGAGTTTTCGCGTATTGCTACGCGCGGTAAAGAGTTTGCTGATACAAGTTTAAACGAAGTTGTAACCGATGTATTAAGTGATTTAGAAATCGCGATAAAAGAATCTAACGCACAAATTGATGTAGAAGACTTACCCGTTATTCAAGCAGATAAAAGTCAAATGCAGCAATTATTTTTAAACTTGCTGTCAAATGCAGTTAAATTTAGAAGAGCTGATGTGAGCCCACATATAAAGATAAGCTATCAGCATGAAGATATTTTTAGTGCTGATCATAATACGCATTTAAGTTTTCAAATTATTACGATAACAGATAATGGCATTGGTTTTTCACAAGACTACGCCGATAAAATATTTGTTCCGTTTCAGCGTTTGCATGGTCGCTCTGAGTACAAAGGTACCGGTATTGGCCTTTCGGTATGTCGGCGTATTGTAGAGCGCCACGGCGGAACAATTACAGCTCAAAGTAAGGACGGTGAAGGTGCGACCTTCATTATAAAACTACCTGTGGAAGCTGCGCTTTTCACATTGCAAGGAGAGGCTTAAATGCCCTATTCAAAAGTGAAACCGATAACTATTTTAATGGCAGACGATGATGAAGATGATCGTTTGTTGACACAAGATGCCCTTGCTGAAAGCCGTGTACTAAACGACCTTCATTTTGTTGAAGACGGCGTTGAATTACTTGAATACTTAGAGCGCAGAGGAAAGTTTGCTGATAAAGCTGTGTCGCCGCGTCCTGGGCTTATATTACTAGATCTAAATATGCCAAGAATGGATGGTCGTGAAGCGCTTGAGGCAATTAAAGCAAACCCTAACCTAAAGGGAATTCCGGTTGTTATTTTAACTACGTCTAAACAAGAAGAAGATATGGTTAAGGGATACAACTTAGGCGCTGCATCTTATATTACAAAACCGGTGACGTTTGATGGCTTAGTTGAGCTAATGAAAACGTTAGGAAAGTATTGGGTAGAGTTTGTAGAGCTACCGACAACATTTAACGATTAATGGAGATTTTATGTTAGATAAAGTGACTCAGTTGCTGCTTGTAGAAGATGATGAAGATGATTACATACTCACCTGCGACTATTTAGAACAATTAGATTCACACACGTTTAACATTCAATGGGTTAGCTCCCCTGAGCAAGCAATTGAAACGCTTAGTAAAAATGAGCATGACATTTGCCTACTTGATTATCGCTTAGGTGCATCAAACGGATTAGATGTATTAAAGGAAGCCATTGCCAATGGCTTTAGCGGCCCGATTATTATGCTCACCGGGCAATCAAACGACGAGTTAGATTGCGCTGCGCTTGATGCCGGTGCAGTTGATTATTTAATAAAAACAGAAATGAGTTCGAGTCGTTTTGCTCGCGCTATTCGCTATGCATTGGCACGAAAAGATGTAGAAGGCGAGCGAGTTGAGCGTTTAAAAGCCGAAGCCGAAAACCGCTCAAAGGACCGGTTTTTAGCTCATTTGAGCCATGAACTGCGCACTCCACTGTCGTCTATTTTAGGTTATACCGAATTATTAATGCAGAGCGATTTTAGTCAACAAGCAGAAAATGAATTGGGTGTTATTTATCGAAACGGTAAACATTTATTAAGCTTATTGAACGATGTACTCGATTTATCTAAAATAGCGGCCGATAAACTCGAGCTTACCTTAAGCGAAGTAAACCTCGATAGCATGCTCGCGGATGTTTATACCTTAATGCGTGTATCGGTACTTGATAAAGGGCTTACGCTTCGTTTTGAATCAGATAAACCACTGCCTTTAGTTGCACGACTTGATGCCACAAGAGTTCGCCAAATATTAATAAATTTAATAAATAATGCCGTTAAATTTACCGATAAAGGCGAAATTGTTATTAATGCGTGGACCCAATGGGTTGATGACCGAGAAATGCTGTTTTTTAGTATTAAAGACACGGGCATGGGGATTGCACCTGAAAAGCAAAAACTTATTTTTAAACCGTTTGAGCAAATAGCCGATGTGGAATCGCGCTCCGTTGGCGGAGCGGGTCTTGGTTTAGCAATATGCGCAGAATTATTAGCGCGTATGCATGGCGATATTAATTTACAATCTGAATTTGGCAAAGGCTCTACATTTACGATTTCGGTGTATCCTGGGGATATTAGTGAGGTAGAGCGACAAGTTCTTAACTTTAGTAGTGCGCCGCAGTTACACAATAAATTAGCTCCTTGTAAAGTAAGTGGCCGTGTATTGGTTGTTGATGATTTACGTGATTTACGCATGCTAGTAGGGCACATGATCAGCTCTTGCGGTGCGAGGGTTGATTATGCAGAGCATGGTCAGCAAGCACTTGAAAAAGTGCGCATCGCGGATGCGTATAAAGCGCCTTATGATATTATTTTTATTGATATTCATATGCCTGTAATGGGCGGCAAGGAAGCTACTATAGAGCTTAGAAAAATGGGTTATAAAGGCCCAATAATCGCGCTGACAGCTGCAACAATGAAAGGGATACATGAGGAGCTGGCAGCACTTGGTTTTAATGATGTAATACCAAAGCCGGTTGATAGTGCTGCTTTATATCAATGTTTACAAGATTACTTAATAGCGCCAGAGCACGCGCCTAAAGCTAAAGATATAAACAGTGATAAAAGCTTAACAGAAAAAAAACAGCGTTTTTTACTTGTTGAAGATGACCATGATGCAGCGCAAATAACACAGTTGCTTTTAGAAAGTTTAGGTGTGGAAACCGTGATAGCATCGAGTTGTGCGCAATGTTTACAAATACTCAATCACGATAAGCAATTTAATAAAGTATTACTCGACATGCATTTACCTGATGGCAGAGGGGTTGATTTAGGCCAGCAAATTAATAAGCGTTACCCGGAGTTACGCTTGGTAATTGTAAGTGGTGCAGAGCCTGATCCTAAAGAGATAAAAGATTTAAATATTGACAGAGTTTTACTAAAACCTATTAATTTAAGCTTGTTAGAAACGCTTATTAGCTCATAGAGACATTATTTATATGCATTCAATAAAGTTAGTATCTGAAGAATTAACGCCATCAAAAGTAGTCTGTGTTGGTCGAAATTACACTGCGCACATTGCGGAGTTAAATAATGAAACGCCAGATCAAATGGTGCTATTTAATAAGCCAAATAGTGCAATTACCACGCTATTAAATTCGGCTCATAACGGCGATACCCTGCACTATGAAACAGAGCTATGTTTTGTTGTAAAAAATAAAAAGTTTGTAGGTGTTGGGTTAGGCCTTGATTTAACTAAGCGTACATTACAAAGTAAATTAAAAAATAAAGGACTCCCTTGGGAGCGAGCTAAAGCATTTGACGGTTCAGTTATATTAACTGATTTTATAGAGTTAACAGATGCAATGCAGCATTTTACGTTTGAACTTAAAATTAATAATGTTGTTATTCAGCAAGGGGATACTCATTTTATGTTACATAACCCTGAATCTATTTTACAAAACATCAGCGAGTTTATGAGCTTAGAAGATGGTGATGTGATCATGACAGGCACACCTTCAGGTGTAGGGGAGGTAACCGCGAAAAGTATTTTTGCTGTCGCGCTTTATGCCAATGATCAGTGTTTACTAGAGCATCACTGGCAAGCAAGTTAAATAGGTAACTAAACAGATAATTAAATACCATTTAATTATCTGTTTTAAATCAGCAAACACGCCCTAATACGGCATCGGATTATTTCTAAAAATAGTATCAATGTCAGTTAGCACGTCATCACTTAGCGTAATATCAAATGCATCAATATCTTCTTTTAATTGCGCCATACTTGTTGCACCAATAATAGACGACGTTACACCGTCTACTTGATTACACCATGCGAGTGCAAGCTGTGCTGGCGTTATATTATTAGCATGCGCCAGCTCAACATATTGTTTAGTCGCTTGTTCTGCGTTTGGTGTATCTCTAAAAATACCGTTACGCTGCATAAAGGTCCAGCGAGAGCCTTCTGGGCGAGCACCATTTAAGTATTTACCTGTTAATAAACCGGCGGCTAAAGGTGACCATGGTAAGTAAGCAATATCCTCATGCACACATTGCTCAATTAAATAGGGCCAATCTTTGGTATGCGCTAAGCTAAACTCGTTTTGAATAGATACCATACGAGGTAAATTATGCTCTTTTGCTAAGTTTAAAAATTGGCTTATCCCCCAAGGTGTGTCGTCAGATAAACCGCAGTGTTTAATTTTTCCGGCTTTTACGCAGTCGTTTAAACCTTCTAAAATATCCAGCATGCCAGCTTGATGTTCTTGTGTATTTACGTTTGTAAATTTAAGCATACCTGGCCATTGCCTACCAAAGTGAGGCGTAGAGCGATTTGGCCAATGTAGCTGATATAAATCAATATAGTCTGTTTGTAAGCGTTTAAGTGACTCATCAACAGCTTCAATAACTGATTGACGAGTAATATTACCGCCGCCTCTCACCCACGATAAGCCATTACCCGCTATTTTTGTGGCGAGAATTATATCGCTACGTTTTTGCTGATTACGTGAAAACCAGTCGCCAATAATTTGCTCTGTTTTTCCATATGTATCGGGAGAGGGCGGCACCGCATACATTTCAGCTGTATCAATAAAATTGACGCCTTTAGAGAGTGCGTAAGCTATTTGTTCATCGGCATCGCGCTGAGTATTTTGTAAACCCCAAGTCATACTGCCTAAACACACTCGAGATACGTCTACACCACTGCTACCAAGTGGACTATATTGCATAAAACTTCCTTAGTTATTAGGTTGAGCATGGGTGGTTAGAGCTGATAAAAGAGGCTCAGTAATTAGCGCTTTTTGCCCTGTTGTAAAGTCAAACATAACCACTTTTGAATTACCCGTTGTGGTTATCGCATTTTGTGCATGGCTAAATACAGTGTAATTCATCATAAAGCGATCTTCTTTAATGTCAGTGATGGTAACACCGACAGTAAGCGTATCTGGAAAAGTAACAGGGCGTTTATAGCGCACATTGTTTTCGCTTATAACTGGACCAGTACCGCTTGGGGTGATTGTATCAAATAGGTTTATTTTATTTAAAAAGTCTATTCGAGCTATTTCAAAATAACGTAAGTAAACCACGTTATTAACGTGTTGAAGGGCATCCATGTCAGCCCAAGCTACGGTAATATCAGTATGAATAGGATATTGATCTTTAAACGTTTGCATAAACTTATAGCTCTTAATTTTAAAGCACTTAGGTTATCAATATGAAGTTATGACCTCAAGGTAATTAATATGGCATTTTTAGCTAATCATTGTGCCTATTTAAATTAAGGTCTACAGTTGTGTTATATAAATAGGAGAAACGCATATGCAACAAGTAGTTAATTGGGTTCTAGCATGTTTTATTTTTATTATGTCGTTTGTTTTTTATGCAATGGGGAATCTCTCGGGAGGAGTATGTTTACTTGCCGCAGGGTTTTTACTTGAATTTGCTTTTTGGCTATATTGCTTTAAAAAAACGAGGCGATTTAAGCAGTCATTTTAGATTAACTAGGCGCTTGCATATTAAAAGTGTTTGCATAATAATGACTGTATAAATAAACAGTTATTTTGTGGCGATGAAAAAGTTTATTCACATAGATATGGATTGTTTTTACGCCGCAGTAGAAATGCGCGACAATCCTGAGCTTGCTAATGTACCGTTGGCAATCGGCGGTAATAGCCGGCGAGGTGTACTTTCAACCGCCAATTACCTTGCTAGAGAATATGGTGTACGCTCTGCCATGTCTAATTACCATGCGAAACAATTATGCCCCGATTTAGTGATTGTACCCGGACGTATGGCTGTTTATAAAGAAGCCTCAAACCAAATACGCGAAGTATTTAACCACTACACAGATTTAATTGAGCCACTTTCCCTTGATGAAGCTTACCTTGATGTAACAAATAGTGCCGCCTGTAAAGGCAGTGCTACGCTTATTGCACAACAAATAAGAGCCGATATTTACAATGCAACTGGGCTGACTGCATCAGCAGGGATTGCGCCCATTAAGTTTATTGCCAAAATAGCGAGTGACGAAAATAAGCCCAACGGGCAATTTGTAGTATTACCCAATGAAGTTGATATTTTTTTAGCGCAGTTACCACTGGGTAAAATACCTGGGGTGGGGAAAGTGACGCTCGAAAAACTCAATTTAAAAGGGTTATACACCGGCAAAGATGTGCGCGAAAAAGGTGTAAATTGGATGCAGCAGCATGTAGGTAACTTTGGTGTTTCTCTTTATCAAAAGTGTGCGGGTGAATATGTTGGTAAAGTCTCTACCAATCGAATTAGAAAATCGTTAAGTGTTGAGCATACTTATGAATACAATAAAAACAGCTTACAAGAATGCCTAGAGCAACTCCCTAAGTTGTTAGAGGAGCTGAAGGTACGTTTAGATAAGCAACAATTACAAAACAGAATTAATAAACTGAGCGTTAAAGTTAAATTTGCCAATTTTGTAGTGACTTCTGCGGATCAGGCATACCATCAATTAAACACTGAAATTTTTACTCAGTTACTAACTAAAGCTTATCAACGAGGTGTGCAGCAGCCTGTAAGGCTTTTAGGTCTTGGCGTGGGTATAAAAAACCAGCCAGAGCATAATTTACAGCTTAGTATTCTCGATTAAGTGCTAAAGCCTGTAACTGCAAGTTGCCAATAAACAAGCAATTAAACTAAATGCTTGTCGCAGCTTGCTGGTCTTCAATATTTAAATCGACGATAATAGAGGCTTATGTTTTTTAACAGGACCTTTATTTATGGCATATCCACAAGCCGTGTTGGCTCAGCCAGTAAGTGCTAGCCTTGAATGCACATCTCATGATGCATTAATCATTATCAGTGATGATTTTTCTCAATTACCAAACAATCCACTACGAGATGCAGTTTTAGCACAATCAAAAGTTGATTCTCGTATTGGTAAGCAAATTACTTTATTAGTAATTGAAAATAAAAGAGTGATTCTTGCGCCAACGGGTCCTTTAAATAGAGATTACGACGACGTACGCCGTTATTTTGATGCTGCTAAACTTGCAATTAACGAAGCCAAGGCGTCGGGCAGTGTTAATCCTGCATTATTTTTACCAAATTTAAATGCTGATAGCCGTTACCAACATGCGCTGGAAGTTGCTTATTTAGGTGCTTGCCAAGCATTGTGGCAGCCGTTAGAAGCACGTGAGTTTCATGGCGAGAGTATTGAACCTATAACAAATATCGGTTTAGTTGGCGCAAATGAGCAAACAATTAAAGCTGTTAATGCAATTGCAGCAGGTCAATACGCTGCACGTGATTTGTGTGGTACTGAGCCTGAGCGTATGGCTCCACCACGCTTTGCTGATTACTGCGTTGATTTATTTAAAGGCTCAAATATTGCCGTTGACGTGATTGATGATATTGCAGCGATTGATAAAAATTACCCAATGTTAAGCACTGTTGCTCGTGCATCGTATGCTGTAGAGCGCCATCATCCACGCGTTGTTAAGCTTGAATATGTACCAAGTGGCGAAGTTACTCGCACACTTATGTTTGTTGGTAAAGGCCTGGTGTATGACACAGGTGGTGCCGATTTAAAAGTAGGTGGTTATATGGCAGGTATGAGCCGTGATAAGGGTGGTGCTGCATCGGTTGCGGGCTTTATGAAAGCCGTTGCTGATTTTCAGCCTAAAGGCGTTAAAGTCATCGCTTATTTAGCCGTTGTTCGTAATTCTATTGGTTCGGATTGTTTTGTACCAGATGAAATTATCACTAGCCGCGAAGGTATACGTGTACGTATTGGTAATACCGATGCAGAAGGGCGCTTAGCAATGGGCGACTTACTTAGTGAAATGAAAGATTTGGCTAAGGGTGAAATCAATCCAACGCTATTTACTGTGGCTACATTAACAGGCCATGCAGCTCGTGCAATGGGGCCTTATGGAGCTTATGTTGAAAATGGTCCTGCTCGTAGCGCTGGTATTTCACGTCAAATAGCTGACTGTGGTGACCTATGGGCCGATGGCGCAGAAGTATCGCGCTCACGCCGTGAAGATTATGACTTTATCAAACCGCGTACACTTGCTGACGATGTACTCTCTAGCAATAACGCAGCGTCTGCGGTTACTGCGCGTGGGCATCAATTCCCGATGGCATTTATGGCTATTGTTGGCGGATTAGATAAGCACGGTAATGATTCTGAACAACCTCTACCTTATGTACATATGGATATTGCGGGTAGCGGTGTTGAAGGTGGTGATTGGCAGCACGGTAAACCAACGGCTGCATCAGTGACGAGCTTATTTGCTCTTTATTGTTTGTAGTTGTAAACCAGTTTTAACTTAGCACGTAAAAAAGCCCTGTTTTCAGGGCTTTTTATTATTTAAAAATCAATCTAACTTAAATCGTTTAACAACAGTTGATAGCGATATGCTACTTTGTTTTAGCTTATTACTAGCGCCTGTTAGCTGTTTGGTATTATCAAGCGATTGGCTTGTTGAATGGGACAAGTCGTTAATACGTAAATTAACCTCATCGGCGGCTTGTGTTTGTTGCTCTGTAGCGCGTGCTATTTGGCTATTCATTTCAGTGATCACTGATACTAGTCTTTCTATTTCATCTAGTGAAGTATTTGCTGACGATGCTTGCTCAACCGTTGACAGTGAAAGCGTTTGGCTTGATTTTACCGCTTCTACAGCGGCTTTAGCACCTTCTTGTAATTTTGTTATCATTGTTTGAATTTCATCAGTGCTTTGCCCTGTGCGACTCGCCAGTGTTCGTACCTCATCGGCAACAACTGCAAAACCCCGACCATGTTCGCCCGCACGTGCAGCCTCTATTGCAGCATTAAGTGCCAGCAGATTTGTTTGCTCCGAAATGCTTCGGATCACATCAAGGACCGAACCTATGTTATTACTTTCGTTTGCTAAATCCTCTGTCACGCGGCTAACGGTTTCTATATTAGTCGAAAGAGTTTTTATTGCGGTAATCGTTTTTGCCACCACACTTTTACCTGTTGATGCATTATGAGCAGCCTCATTTGCAGCTTGTTCAGCCGCTTCAGCATTACGGCTCACATCGTGTATTTGGTGAGTCATTTGCTCCATAGCTGCAGCGACTTGCGTTGAGCTCTCGTTTTGTAATTCAATGTATGACTGACTTGTTTTACTTGTGTCATCAACTGTGTATGCATGTTTATCAACGTCAATAGCACTTTTTGAGACTAACGCTAGAGACTCTCTCATTTTAGATAAAAATGAATTAAATGAATGTGAAAGCTCTGAAATTTCGTCATTTCCTGCTTCATTAAGTGTTCGTGTTAAATCGCCTTCACCTTGTGCTATGTCTTTCATCATATTTGCTGCAAGCCTTGCTGGAAATACAATGCTTTTACCAATAAAGTAACTAAGTAAAATTACGGCTAATATCATTACTATGGCATTTATGACAATGATATTTCGTTGTTCTACAAACGCAGTATCAATAGAATCAAGGTACACACCCGAGCCAATGATCCATTGCCATTGGTTAAACCCTTTTACAAACGCAATTTTATCAACTGGCTGCTCTTTTCCTGGTTTTGGCCATTTATACGGTATAAAACCCTCACCATCACGCTTAACTATATTAACCATATCAACAAATAATGCTTTACCGTCGGGGTCTTTATTATTTGTTAAGTTTTTACCATCTAGGGCCGGTTTAATAGGATGCATTACCATATTCGGTTGGTAATCGTTTATCCAAAAGTAGTTGGTTTTGTCGTACCGAAGTGCACTAATTGTATGTAATGCTTGTGACTGTGCTTGTTGTTGAGTGAGTTCATTATTGTTCTCAAGCGTATAAAAGTGCTCAATAATACTGTAGGCCGTTTCGACTACATTTTGTGTTTTAATATATTGCTCGTTTTTGAGGGTATTATATTGATTTGTTAAGCTAGAAATACTCAATATAATTAGGCCTAGAATTACAATTCCGATTAACATAAAAAAGCGTTGAAAAATACTGAAGCGTCGAAGGTTTAGCATATTTTTTCCTTAAATAAGTGTGCACCCTATGTGCTTCATACAAGCAATTAAAAATATATTTAATTTGAGCTGTACCTATAAGACAAAAAAAAGGCTGATTTATCAATCAGCCTTTAG
>NZ_JACJEM010000053.1:0-32692 GCF_014164085.1 Pseudoalteromonas sp. SG45-5
ACGATTAACTCTTTGTTGCTCGGTTTTTACTTATTCTTACAGGGATGTAAGCCATTAGAGTAACGCAGGAGCAGTTACCGAGCCCACTCGATTACAAACCTCGCGCCGCGATTAAATCGCCCCTATATTGAACAAATTTCAATCTACAAAGATCAACAGTTCCTAGAGCCTAATTTATTAAATCAACAATCTAACTCCCCATACTTTGGGTAAATATATCCTCCCAATCACGCAGCACTAAAAACGGTACGTCTTGACTAGGAACAGGTCGGCTGAATAAATAGCCCTGAAAATGCTTACAGCCTAACTCTTTTAAAAAGGCGAGTTGGTGCGAACTTTCAACACCTTCAGCAACACATTCTTTTCCTAAGCTGTGAGCCAATGTCAGTGTAGATTGGATAATTGCCTCGTCGCCGTAATCAATACCTATATCTTGCACAAAGCTGCGATCTATTTTTAATACATCAATAGGAAAGCGCTTTAAATAAGTCAATGAGGCATAACCTGTACCAAAATCATCCATGTACAACCTACAGCCTAGATTTTTAAGCATCTCCATACTGTGCAAAGCATGTTTTGAATCGCGCATTAGTATTGATTCAGTGATCTCAAATACAATTGCTTTTGATGGCACGCCAGCTGTACTTAATGCCTTTATTATCTCTGGGACTAATTCTTCAAATTCAAAATCAAGTGCGGATAGATTTATAGACAAATAAAGATCGGGTGAAATTTTACGCCACTCTTTTAGTTCGCTCAAAGCACGAGCCAATGTTTGCAGCATTATTTTTGTGATTAAGCCTATGCCCTCGGCCGCCAAAGAAAATTCCTGAGTTTGTACTAGTTTATTTTCAGGCCAACGCAGTAATACCTCAAATCCTTCTGTTTTATAGCTTTGAGAATTGATAATCGGCTGGTAATAATTACAAAACTCATGTTCTTGGTATGCTTTAGTCAATTGTGATTCTAAATGAAGCGCTTTTTGTACTCGCTGATTCATTTCCTGTTTATAAAATTGGTAGCTGCCTTCAAGTGAATCTTTAGCATGGTATAGCGCAATATTGGCAGCTTTTAATAACGCGCTTTTTTGCTGCGCATCATCTGGCGAAATAGCGATACCAATACTTAAGTTTACATTCACCACTTGTCCGCCAATACTAATATTTTTATTTACACAATCCATTAACTTGGTGCATATTAATAAAACCTCTTCAATTTGATGAATATCTTCAACAAGCACCACAAACTCATCACCACCAAAGCGAGCAATACTATCTGATGGGCGCAAAGTAAGTTTTAATCGCTTAGCCACTTTTTTAATTAGCTCGTCTGCAACCTCATGGCCTAATGAATCGTTAAAATATTTAAAGCGTTTAATATTTATATGTAACAGTGCAACTTTGCATTGATAATGCTTTGCTTGCTCTAATGCATGTTCAACACGGTCATTAAAAAGAGCCCTATTTGGCAAGCCCGTTAATACATCATAATTGGCCAGTAAGTGAAGCTCATTTTCAGCTGTTTTTTGTGCGCTTATATCCGTTAAAATAATGACATAGCTACTCAGGCATTGATCGTTATCGGCCACCGCGCTTATTTTTACTAGTACATGGCGCACCTCGCCATTAGCGAGCACTACACTATCCTCGCAAGAAAAATGCTCTCCTACCAATAGCTTTTGCACGATACGTAAATAATCAAAAAGCGCGCTACGCGAGATCCCTAAGTTTAAAGACCGACTAGACAAAGACTCGGCTGAAAAATTAAAAGCTGTTTGCAATGATTTATTTGAAGCGCGAATATTTAAGTTTTTGTCGAGTATAAACACCCAATCTCGAGTTTGTTCAAATGCAGCGGTAAAGAGTAAGGCATGCTCTTCGAACACCATTTCTCGGGTCATATTTGTATATGTTCCCGCTACCTTTTGAGGGGTTTTTCCATCCCACTCAACTACTTTCCCAAAATCCTTATACCAGCGCCAATGACCTTTAGCGTGACGTAAACGGTAAGTACAATTAAAATATCCCTTTTCGGTAGATAAAAACTCTAACCACTCTAAACGAAATAGCTGCTTATCTTGTGGATGAATCTTAGTTAAATATTCATCAAGATTAACCGTTTCACTTTCGTAGCCTAACTCGTCACGTAAACGGGGCTGATAAATGCTTGGGCTACTTGATTTCCAATCCCACACGCCAGATTCACTGCCCTCTAACGCTATTTTTAAACGCGCTTCACTTTCTTTACTCTCTTTATTAGCAGCTAATAAAATGCGCTGAATTTTATTACGGCGCATTACCCACATTGCCACAAAAGCAATAAATAGCACGCCATATAGCACCACAAAATATGGAGCACGCCATAAAGGATATTTAACTTTTATTTTTAAAATCGCTGGGGGAGTATATTCACCAGTAAGCGGATCTTTCGCCCATACTTTTAGTTGGTAATTACCGGGATTTAATTTAGGGAACAAAACTCGATTGTTATTACGTGTATACGTTTTTTGTCCGTTATCGAGTTGATACTCGTAAATAATACGTTCTTGATTGCTAAAAGCCATGGCTGAAAATGCCACTTCTAGCCCTATATCATCATGATTTAAAATCACTTCGTTAAGTGGCTGCTTTAAATCAAGTGATAGGTCTCGCGACATTAAATCAACACCCGTGATATTGACATGATCGATAAGTGAGCGAAGGTTTTTATTCTCCATCGGGTGAAAATAAGTAAAACCTTTTAAACCACCGTAAGCAATACGGCCATCTTTTAGCTGTGCCATTGCATTGCTATTAAATTCAGCAGAGAGCAATCCTTCGGATACAGTAAACTGTTGAAAATGTAGCGTTTTAGGATTTAGTCGCCAAATTCCTTTATGGCTACTCATCCAAATCATCCCTTCACTATCAAGCACCATATTATAAAGCAAAGTACCTAGTTTATTTTTTTCTAAGTCAATTGTGTGTACAAGCTCATAGGTAGAAGCATTGACGCCAATTAAGCCAAAGTTAGATAGTGATATCCATAAAATATTATTATTATCTATTACATACGACAACACACTGATAGCAATGTTTTCGTGCTGTTTAGGCACTTTATAAATGACCTTAAGCGCTAAACTATCAGGGTTTATTTGATATAAAATCCCCGCATTAAAAAACAATGGTGAATCTGGCTTATTAGTAAGTGGTGGTAAAAAACCATATACTAAAAAGGGCTCAAACTGTGCTATTTCTCCCCCTAATCGAGTCACTATTTGACTATCAATATTATAAACAAATACACCATGATCAGAATGCACATAATACAAATCACCATTTGGCATTAAAGTAACACCATGCACCCAACCTGTTATTTGTTGCTGATTAGCTAAATTTTTTGTTTTAGGTTCGCTGATTTGATGCGTAATGGGATCAAAAATAAATAGCCCACGATTGCTATAAAGCCATAATTTATCTTTATAAGGCATAACTTCATAAACAGTAAATTCGGTAGTTAATAAATCTACTTGATAATTTTTTAGATAAGCCTTTCCAATATTATTTTTTAAATCGACCTCTGTGATACCGTTATGCGTGGCAAGCCATAATTTATCTTTGTACTCTGTAATTCCCCAAACAGAATGGTGCGATAACCCATCGCCTCTAATTGAGCTACCATCAACATTATTAAAATGATAATTGTCATTTGATAAATAAAACGCGCCATCTGTTTTGGTCGCTACCCATATTCCACCCGATTTATCTTTTGCCATATCAATAATACTGGTATCAGCAAGTGTGTATTTACTCTCTGTTATACGTGTATTTTTAATCAGTTCGCCACTGTGTAAATCAAACTTAAATAGCCCTTTATCAGTGGCTAAATCAAGCTTACCCTGCTCATTCGCTATTTCCCAAATATTTAAATTAGCTAACAACACTTTACTTTTAAAGGTTAGATCTGGGCGCTCAAACATCCCTGACAAATTACTAATATCGACCTGATATAACCCCTTGACCGCACCGACCAGCAGCTGATTATTTTCACCTAAAGCAAACGATTTCACATTATTTTGATAAATATGATTCGCCTCTCCTTTTAAGTGCTGTAGTGGACGTATTTGCTTACTAGCAATATCAAAAACATAAGCTCCATGAGTAGTGCCAATAAATATATAACCGTTGTAATGAAATAACTTTCTAATGAGGGTGTCTTTGTATTCGCTGGGCAGTTCAAAAATAGATGTTATATCGCCGCTTTCAATATCAAGTTTAGCAAAATCCCGACCGCGCCCAATCCATAACGTTTTATTGTCAACGGCAAGCATACTAAAAACAGATTGATTAATTATTTGCTCTTCACTGGTGGGTTTGGTTATAAATTGCTTGTATGAATCCGTTGCGGGATCGTATCTAAATAATCCTGCAAGTAAGGATGCAATCCAAATATGACCGTCAGGATCTTGGTAAATTCGATCAATAATAGCTTCTTCTAATTCACCATTAGGACCATTAATAGAAAGTACTTGATAACCATCATAGCGATTAAGACCAGCTTCGGTCGAAAGCCATAAGTACCCATTGTTATCAATCAGCATGGTGTTAACATAGCTTTGTGATAAGCCCTCACTAGGAGATAAACGCTTTACTTGTGCGCTTACTTGGCAGCTTAAGATCGCTATGCAAACGATAAAACAACTTATGATCCAGTTGACGTCTTTGCTCATGCTTATTCCATATTGTTATTTTACTATTATGGGTACTTTAGGGCGACGATATTGCGGTGTGTGTAAATATTAAAAAGTGCTTGCAACGCAAGAGTATATGTTAACACTTGGTTAAAACCAATAGAATGGTATAAATCTGCTAAGTTTTTATAAGCAAAGGTATAAATAGTTTTATTTTGGCGCTTTAATAGCGTTGAGATAAGTAACTTTGCAAGGCCTTTGGACCTATATTCTGGCGCTACAAAAACCGTCGATAAAAATAAAAAGTCATCCTTATTTTGCAACCTACATGCGGCAACTATTTGCGCTTTATAATAAACAACCCAAAGCTGATCTTGTTTATTAGCCCGTCCTTTGACGCTGTATTGATCATAAAATTTATTAACAAGTGGCGTTTTAATTCTATCTAATACTTCAACCCTATACATGCCTAGCTCAGCATCAATGCCAAATACTGTTCAAACTGCTGCTTTAAGAACATTTGTTCAGCAATCGGACGGCTGTGAATGGTGTTGTACACTTGTTCACGTGTTTTTTTATTACGCTTAATTTGGTATGCCCAGAATGATGCTTCATAATCGAGCTGAATTTGGTATTTTTCTTCACGCGGTAACAAACATAAATTAAAACTCACAGTATTTCCTCATTAATTTTATAAAAATGCTGCTCAGACAAACTGGGCAAAAGGTAAGCAACTTGCTATTATCAGCCTCTCATTTTATTGATTTTTACTGCAATTGGAAGTGATAGTGCATCAACGCCTTAGTACCTTGTTATTATTAGGTTATTTATTGTTCAGTGCACCATGTTTTGCTCATCAATACAACCTCACTTTTAACCGCCCAGAAAGCACTCCGCAAGCAAATTATGTTCTTGAGTTATTAACGCTAGCCTACACCGACATTGGCCATAAAATTCATGTTATCGACTTTAACCGCCAAAATGCACTTTTAGCGGCTAATAATGGTGTCCTTGATGGGCAGTTAGGCCGTGATATTAGTGTCGAAAACAATTTTAATAACTTAATTAGAGTTGACTACGAACTACTGCAATTTAATTTAGTATTATATAAAGCTTGTCAGCCTAATACGTTAGAGCAACTAAAAAACGTAGCTATTTTAGCAGGCTACCCAGTACAAAAACGCTATTTAGCAAGTACAAGCTTTATGGGGAATATTATTGAAGTAAAAAATATGAATACACAGCTAAACTTGCTGGCTCAAAAAAAGGTAGAAGGTGCTTTGTTACTTGATTTTTTCATGGATAATAAATCAATACCTTCGCCCACCGGTTGTTTCGAAAAAGAAGTACTAATGATCTACCCAATTTATCACTACTTACATAAAAAAAATAAAAATTTAGTTAAAAAATTACAACATGCATTAACTAAATTAAATAGTAATGGGACTGTCTATGCTTTGCGGGCAAAATATAATTTAAAATTTAAAAATCGAAACCACGCTGCTCTGTAGTGTTATTAAATACTGTATTTTGCTGCTGTTTTTGCAAGTAACGCTTATAGCGCTGCTGGCATAAACTGAGCACTTTTTTCTTTTCGCTGTTGGTCAGGGCATTCCAAGTAAAACGCTCATCACGACTTCGGTAACAGCCTTTGCAATACCCTCTATTATTCACTAAGCAAATACTCTTGCAAGGGCTTGGAATATCAAATATTTCAATTTGTTGCATAAAGTGAATACCACTTAAAAGAATCGGACTTTTAGTATAGCGTTTTTTTTAAGCAAAAAAAAAGCAGCAATTAAATTGCTGCTTTTATAATAACTAACCGATTAATGTTCGCAGTTATTTGTATTAATTTCAGTTTTACGATGAAATGGCTTGGCGTACATAGCCAATACCAATGGCTTTAGTTCATCGGGTACACTCGCCATACGCTGTTCAAACGTAGCGGTATCAGGTGAGTTAATCACTTCTTTTTTACAGCCACCAGCAATGTAGTTCCCTGGGTGCAAATAAAACGAATCGACAATTTGTTCATCAATCGTTTTTGCAAGTTCCTCAGCACTATCACAGTGCGATTCAATCGGCTTTCCGAATGCTAAATGCACATGTCCTTTTGCAGCACTAAACCCTTCAACAATACTGGCGATATCTTCGCCCGCTGATTTAGTGTATTCACCGTGGTGTTGCTTATGATAAAGCTCTTTAGCTTTGGCAATAGCGCACGGCTCATATTGATACGATATAGAAACAGGCACTATTTTTAACTCTTTAATATAATCGCCAAATTGTTTCTTTTGCTTTCTACCATTTAGCTGTAGCATTTTTAGAAGCGCTGGATCTGTTTGATCAAAACCATCTTTTGCGCGCCCTTCTTTTTGTGCAATCCAGATAGAGTTACCACTTATTAGTGAATCATAAATGTAGGATGAAAGCTGAGTCAGCGCTCTTAACATCTCTTTTGGTGCTTTGGTTGAACGCTTCACAATAAAGCTTTTATTTAAGCGCATAAGCTCAGTGATATAAGGTCTTTGCAATAAATTATCGCCAATAGCAATGCGCACTGTTTTCATTTTATACTGGAATAATCCCCAGTTCACTAATGCAGGATCGAGTACAATATCGCGGTGGTTAGAAATAAATAGATAAGCCTGGTTTGGATCTAATTTATCGAGCCCTGAAAAAGTAACTTTTGATGTAGTGCGCTTTACTAATTTATTAAGGTATTGCGCAACTTCATTTTGTACATCCTCAACGGTGCTTACACTTCCCCATTTTTTGCGCAACTGACTTCTTACTAATGGGCGTGTAATAAAGGGCACCGCCGATAAAAAACGCGGTAAATTGTACTTTGCAATCACATCAATAAATGCATTATCGTTGATTAAACGCGATAGCGAAGCCGTGACTTCATCATCGTTATAGGGTCTTATATCAGCGTACTTATCTTCTAATTCACTCATTACTACATCTATAATGTTAAAAAACAGCACACCGAAGCGTACCGTTTATGTCTATATTCGATTATAACTCAGCCAATCTAAAATGCGAAATAACCAAAAAAATGATTTTTATTCTTAGCAACTCGCTAATAAATCTAGTTAAAGTCGAGTTTCATTACCTTCTATGACCATAGGCTTGCTTATAAGTGCAAAAAAACTGATCAGTCTAGCAAAATACCATGTTCTCAACCTACTAGTGGGCAGACCACTGCTACAAAACTCTCTCATTAGTTGGTAGTAATATCATTAACAAAGCCTTTCTTTCGTAGTACCTTAAGCCTTATTTTAGATTTTTGATGGATCGTAAGCCTCTTTTTACGATTTTAACTCTTTCAGATCCACTTATTTTAGGGCTCATAATGAACATTACTATTCTTGATAACGCAACGTTAGCTAAAACGTCTCTTACTTGTATTGAACAACTTGGTAAATTAACGACTTATGAACTTACTAGCCCAGAGCAAGTTATTGAACATTGCCAAGGTGCTGATGTATTAATCACTAATAAAGTAGTTTTAAATCGAGAAACGATTAGCCAATTAAAAAAATTAAAACTTGTTTGTGTGAGTGCTACAGGGACTAATAATGTTGATTTAGAGGCCGCTAAAGAGTTAGGTATTGCCGTAACTAACGTAGCTGGCTATTCAACCCCTTCAGTTGTTCAACATACGTTTTCTTTAATTACTAACTTACTGGGTAACACACACCGCTACCAGGCAGATTGTCAGCAAGGCGCGTGGCAAAAAAGTGGCATGTTTTGCATACTCGATTACAGCTTTAACGACTTACAAGGCAAAACATTTGCCATTATAGGCGGTGGTACATTAGGTCAAGGCGTAGCTAAAGTAGCTGAGGCATTTGGTGCTAATGTTATTATTGCCGAGCGTAAAGGCGCTGCATGTCGCGATGGTCGAACCCCTTTTGAAGAGACCATTAAAACAGCCGATATAATCAGCGTACACTGCCCGCTAACAGATGAAACTCGTGATTTAATTGCACTTAATGAGCTTAAAATGATGAAACCAAGCTGTATTATAATTAATACAGCGCGCGGCGGTATAATCAATGAAGTAGACTTAGCTACAGCGCTTGAGCAAAACCTAATTGCTGGAGCCGGTGTTGATGTACTAACTAAAGAACCTGCTGAGCTTTCAAACCCGCTTGCTAATTATAAAGGTAATAACCTTTTACTTACTCCACATATAGCATGGGCAAGCACTGAATCTATTGTGCGTTTAATTAATGAAGTCAGTTTAAATATTGCTGCATTTACCAAAGGCGAATCACGCAACCGCTTGGTGTAATGATTTTATTGTAGTAATCAAATAAACTAAAAAATGGCTGTTTTTACTAATTCATTTAATATTTTATTAAATAAAAACAGTCTAACCCACTTAACAAACTGATTAATAACAACTTGTAAATATGGTCTACTCTTTGCTTTAACATAGCTAATAACCAATTAAAAATCTTATTAAGGTAAATAAAAATGAAAAAATCACTTTTAGCAGCCGCTTTAATCGCTCCATTTTTAACAGGCTGTGTTATTGCCGTATCAGATGGTGAAGCTGAGACTCATTGGGCTGGTAAGAATTCATCTAGCTGGCAAGTACAACATAAAAATAATCGTGAAGCTATATCAGAGCTAAAAATGGATAGCAGTTATCACTCTGTTTTAGCGCAATTAAAAACGCCTAATTTCACAGAGCTATTAAAAAAAGATGACGATGTATACCAAGTACTTTTTTATGTAACTCATAGCAAGCATTCAGATTCTAAAACAACGAAAGATGAATGTACGCCACTTGTATTTAAAAATGATAAGTTAGTGGGCATTGGTGAAACCGCTTTAGGTATGATCACGCAGTAACCAATAAAAAGCGTTTTTTGTATATTAAGTTTTTAGCGTGCGACTATCCTATCTCGCCCTGCATCCTTAGCAGCATACAGCCCTATGTCAGCTTCTTCTAAAAGAGTCTGCTCTGCGCCTATTTTGCCACTTTCAGTCGTTGCTATACCAATACTAATAGTGATGTGGTTAGCGTTGATTGAGCCTGTATGCTCTATGTTTAAACTATTAACTGCTTTTCGTAATTTACTTGCAAATGCGACTGCCTCCAACTTACCTATTTCGGGTAATACAGCAGCAAATTCTTCCCCGCCATAGCGAGCTATAAAATCGTTTCCGCGCTCACACTGACCAACCAACGCATGGGCTACTTTTTTTAAACAATCATCACCAGCACGATGTCCGTAATAATCGTTGTAGCGCTTAAAGTGATCTATATCCATAAGTATAACGGAAAGAGGTAAGCCACTGCGTTTGCTTTTTTGCCACTCACGGGAGAGGTTTTCGTCAAGATAACGTCTATTCGGTATTTCTGTTAAGCCATCTATTGAAGCTAGCATTTCTAGCAAGTCATTTTTTTGCTTTATTAATAACTGATTACGTACCCTTACGCGAACTATAGAGACGCTAAATGGCTTAGTTATATAATCCATAGCACCAAGTTCTAAACCTTTAGATTCATCTTCATGGCTGTGATTAGCGGATATAAAAATAACTGGTATCGCGTGTGTGATTGGGTTTTCTTTTAGCTTAACTAATACTTCATAACCATTAAGCCCTGGCATCACTACATCAAGTATAATTAAGTCAACTTGCATTGTTTCTACAAAGATCAGCGCTTTTTCACCGCTTTCAACTAAAAATACGTCATGCTCAACATTCAATGTTTTCTCTAGTACTAACCGATTGATAGGATCGTCATCAACAATCAGTACTTTCGCTTTTTTTGACATCCTTAGCTCCTAAACCTTTATAAAAACAATAACCTGTTTTAACTGCATAATAAGTGCTTGCATGATAATTTCGCTAGGTTCGTTAATCTTATTAGCTGTTTTAAGGTGCTGCTCACATTGCTGCGCACAATATGATAGTCTTTTAAAACCTAAATTACCTGCGACTCCTTTGATACTATGCACTAAGCGTACCAAATCAACTTCATTGGTACTCTCCTTTATTTGTACTAACTGGGTTTCACACAGTTCAGCAAATTTATCCATCATAGTATTTAGTAACGTTTCGTCTAAATTAAACTGCGCTAAAGCAAATGATCTATCAAAAAAACAAGGTTTCGAGAGCGATAACTCAGCTATTGCCTCAATCAATACGTTAGCCACAACGGGTTTCACTAAATGCTTGTTCATACCACAGCCTAAGGAACGCTCAATATCTGCCGGCTCGCAATGCGCTGTTAATGCAAAAATAGGGAGTTGTTCTGCGTCAAACTGTTGGCGGATTAATATTGTTGCTTGGCAGCCATCTATATGTGGCATTTGGACATCCATTAAAATTAAATCAGGTCTCAACCCTGATAATAATTCCATCCCCTCTTCGGCACTTAAAGCAACAACAACATTAGCTCCAGCTTGGCACAGCACACTATTGATAATGTCTAAATTTAATTGATTATCGTCAATTGCTAATATTAAGAGACCTGCTATATCCTGATTATCTTTTCCCATATCTAAAATAACTTCACCACTTTTAAACCTAGGTTCAAGATGCGAGCTTAAATTAAACAATCGCTGACCAAGCGCAGAAGCCTTAATATAGTGGATATCTAAAGGCTCAATCGTCGATAAATTTATTGTTTGCTGATGATTTATCAAAATAATGGAAGTGGCGTTTGACGTTAACGAATCCTCTATTGCTTTTACCTTTAGTAATATAGGAAGATCAGTTGCATCTATGATTAATTGTTTAGTCTCTGCAAGCTTTAGTGGGGACTTTAAAGCTTCATTTAAATCAACGCGAGCTAATTGTGAAAAAGCCTCCGTGACACGATTTAACTCCCGGCTTTGCTCTGAAACAATACTCAACGTATCGCTTGGTAATGAGTAGTGTGTTGTTGTATCGACATGTAATGAAATACTAAAGTAAAATTCACTCCCATGTCCTTTATCACTTTTTAAAGCAATATCGCCGCCCATTAACGAAACCGCATGTTTAACAATAGCTAAACCCAAGCCAACGCCTTGATGCTTTCGTGTCGACGATTCGTCCCCTTGAGTAAAGGCATCGAATAGACGCCTTTGATCTATTTTATCTATACCGTTTCCAGTATCAATCACTCGAAAGCAAATCGCCTGCTCAGCACTTTCATCTTTGAGCAAGTCCATTTTAAGCGTGATTGACCCTGCTTTAGTAAACTTAACCGCATTCGTTAATAGATTGCCTAGTATTTGTTGTAAACGAATACTATCGCATATTAAAACTGGGGCGATTAAAGGGTCTACATCAATAACAAACTCAACATCTTTGTTTTCACACAAAGGCGCCGTTAGGCTCTCGCAAATATCAATGAGCTCAACAACACTAAACGGCGTTAATTTCAGCTCAGCTTGTGCACTCTCGACACGAGCAAAATCAAGCATTCGGTTAAGCATTAGCAGTAAGCTCTGTGCAGCATGCTTAGCTTGCCCTGTTTGTTTTAGCTGTTTTTGAGTAAGCCCTTGCTCTGTAAGCATGTCAAGTAAACCTAATACTGCATTAAGAGGGGTACGTATTTCATGGCTTAAATTAGCGATAAACCGGCTTTTAGCAAGAGTTGCACGTTCCGCGTCGTGTTTCGCTTTAGTAAGTGCACTTACATCCTGTAAGTGGATCACGTAATAAGATGGATCGCGTTTTTCGTCCCACACAAGCGATACACTCATTTGCAGCCAACTAGCGAGATTTCCTTGCGCTAACGTTAAATGATAAACTTTTTTCTTATCATCAAGTAGCTGGGCCAAGGTGGCCTCTATCTCTTGCCATTGGTTATTATCAAACAGCGCTTTAAGTGGCTCTCCAACTAAAACGGGCTGTTCAACAAATAGTTTTCGAGCGGCTTTATTAACCTGTAAAATAGTGTGCTCAAGCGATAACAACATAACGCTATTTGCAGCAAATTCAATCGCACTTCTAAATTTAGATTCTGACGCTTTTAAAGCATATAACGTTTGCTGCTGCTCGGTTATATCGCGCCCTATTCCCATTGTACCCAACAAGTGTTGATGCTCATTATAAAAAGGAGCTATAGTTAATTGATAAGATTTGTCTTCTGTGTCTATACGCTGTTGAATATCGTTACGATTTTGTAATACCTGCTTCTCAAGAATACTAATTTGCTCGTCATCATCACTTATTTCTTCCATGCATTTACCAACCAAC
Source organism: Pseudoalteromonas sp. SG45-5 (assembly GCF_014164085.1). NCBI lineage: Bacteria > Pseudomonadati > Pseudomonadota > Gammaproteobacteria > Alteromonadales > Pseudoalteromonadaceae > Pseudoalteromonas > Pseudoalteromonas sp. SG45-5. Next base: position 12,890 of record NZ_JACJEM010000053.1, read on the forward strand.
GCTGTTTGCTCTTTACCTATATAAGCTTCAAATGCTTTATTACATCCTAAAAAGGAGCCATCGATATTTTTGAAATAAATAAGATCTGGCACACTATTGAGCATGGTATTTAGCAAAGCTAAGTGACGCTCTTTAGCTTCGTAACTGCGCTTTAATTTTTCGGATTGTAGCTGTACCTGTTTATCTAATTTTTTATTTGCGTTTTGTAACGATTCTACTAATTGTTCATTTTTAATAAACACACGCTTTACTTTAGAAAACCAAGGTTGCCAGTTCAGTGGTACTTTGTAATTAAGCTGCTCACTTTGCTGTTCATCATTTTGCTCTAAATAATGCATTAAGCGGGTCATCGGCTTCACAAAAATACGCTGGCTTAACCAAAAAAACACACAAAACATCAAACTTAAAAATAGTGTCAAAAACATAAACTCTAATAGTATTTCGTATTGAATCGGGGTTACTAATTGTGATTTAGATTCATAAAATGCAGCGTGGATGGGTAAATTTCCCATCGCTTGCATAAAGTAGTTTTTATCGCTTGTTAACACCGTTGATTTTTGATGGTGTTCAGCTAATTTAGGCCAATAAGGTTTTAACTTTGTTGCTTGTGCTATTTCATTTTTTGAACTGGCGATAATTTGATGAAATTGATTCATAAAAACATACTCTCCACTGCTCGCCGGAGAGATCTTTTTTAACCAAGCCGAGATCGCCTGTATATCATAAATTAAAATAATATAATCGTGCGAGTCAATCTCTCGCTGTCGACCTATTGCAAAATACGCTTTGTCATTTACTTTAATTATAGGGCTTGAAGAAAGCTTATTTGGCGAAAATTCAGGTTTAAATTTACCGTTTAATATTTCCGTCAAAAATAAACTTTGATCTTTATTACGTCTAGCTACATACGCAAATCCATCATCATCGACATAGGCAACTGCCGATAAAGACGGCATCAATGCAAGCGTTGTATTAAACGATGGCCCCAAAGCGATAACTTGCTGCCACTGAGAAATAGCACGTGTAGATAACGCAAATTCTCCTTTACCAACAACCTCCGAGCCTTGATCAGCAAAATGATGATAGTAATAACCTTTGTGTTGATTAACACCCTTAAGCAACAAGTGACTAAACTCTTGATGAGGAGGCTGTTTATACAAAGTGAACATGGCCGTTAATAAGTTACTCACGGCTTCCATATCATGATTGACCTGCGCTGAAACATTGGTAAAGTCAGCTTCACGCTTTTCAACAGCACGCTCTAGCTTAATAGTGTATAAGTGCAAACAAAGTAAAAATGCGACGATTAGGGGGACTAAAAGCGCAACAAATAAAGAACGATAATAATGTTTAAGAGGTAAAAAAATCAACGTACTGCCTGCGTTATGGCCCGAAAATCAATCAATAGACTATCGAGCCAATTTGTTAAGCGCAAGTTATAAATTTTCTTCTGCGAATGAGGCTAATCGACTACGTACAACACCATTAAGGTTTATAGTTGCGCTGCCTTCAAATTTTTTGAAGCGCTCTACTATGTACGTTAAGCCCGATGTTACTGGCGTTAAATAGTTACTATCAATTTGCGCCAAGTTACCCGTACAAATTAATTTAGTACCTTCGCCGCAGCGGGTAATAATCGTTTTAAGTTGAGATGCCGTTAAATTTTGGCTCTCATCTAAAATTACCACCGCATTTTGTATGCTACGGCCGCGCATAAAGTTAACCGATTTAAACTGCACATTAGCCTTTTCCATAATATAGTTTCGGCTCGATATCGGGTTTTCGTCGCCTTTGTGCAATACCTCCAGCGTATCGGTAATGGCTGCAAGCCACGGTGCCATTTTTTCCTCCTCTGTACCGGGTAAAAAACCGATGGATTCTGCTATCTCTGGGGTATTACGGGTAACTATTACTTTGTCGTAAATACCTTTTTCGATAACCATTTCAAGGGCGCTGGCAAGCGCTAACAAGGTTTTACCACACCCTGCTGGGCCGGTTAAAATAACAAGCTCTATACTTGTATCGAGTAGTGCATCAAGCGCCATACCTTGATAAATATTTTTTGGCTTAACACCCCATGCTTGTTGATGCATTAAGCGCTCAACGCTAATATCTTTTAACGTAATGTGCTCATCATCGTACGATTTAACACGTGCAGCAAAGTGATCTCCGCCATCAAGCAAATATTCATTACAAAATACATCAGGGATTAAATTTTTAGGCACATGATGAAATGTATCTCGGCCATGTTGCTCAGTATTGCACTGCCCAACATGATCCCAAAAATCGCCTTCAATTTTTTTATAACCACTAGTGAGTAAGCTTATATCGTCAATAAGTTGATCGGTACGATAATCCTCAACATATTTAAGTCCTGCGCCTTTGGCTTTTAAGCGCATGTTTATGTCTTTTGTTACCAATATAACTTTTGAATCACTGTGTTGCTTTTGTAAATACACCGCACAGTTAATAATCCGATGATCGTTTTCGTTACCTGGCAGCCCCGAAATCGAGTCGGCAAATAAATGGTCGTTTACAATTATGAGTGTACCCGCAGAGCTCGCTTTTGCCTTTTTATTACTTGGCAGCGCCACGCCTTGTAGCATTTGTTCAGGGGTTGCATTTTTAAGTACTTCATCTAGTCCACGAATAGCGACGCGCGCATCACGGCTTACGTCGTGTTTTCTGTCTTTTATGTGGTCAAGTTCTTCAAGTACTGTCATCGGAATAACAACATTGTGTTCTTGAAAAGACAAATAAGCGAGGGGTTCGTGAAGTAGTACGTTGGTATCTAGCACATACATTTTACTTTCAAGGTTCGAAGCTTTTTCCATAGCACTTTCCTTACGTTTTATGATTTTTATGCTATACCAAAATAACTAAGTAAAACGGGCAAAACTTAAACCTGCAATACTTAATTGCCAAGGCATAATGTAAGTTTAGTCTATTTGTCATAAAAGTCCGTTTTATTACAAACCATAATTAGTTTTAATTTATAAAAAAATCAGCCGTAAACAAGTTGTGTTAATAGTAATAATTAACACTTACAAAATTAATTAAAAGTGAGCCAAATAGCGCCTTGCAGTGGTGTTAGCTTACAGGTAACATAGCCGCCTTTTTCATCATAGACGAGACATACATGAATTTTTCCTTAGGTCAGCGTTGGATCAGTGATACAGAGTCAGATTTAGGATTAGGCACCGTTGTTGCCATTGAAGGCCGTCAGGTCAGCATATTATTTCCTGCCAGTGGTGAGAGCCGTGTTTATTCTTCTGCAGAAGCACCTGTTACCCGTGTGGCATTTAATCCTGGCGATGTGATCAAAAGCGTTGAAGAATGGGAATTAGAAGTAGAGTCTATTGAAGTACAAGGCGAGTTACTGTGTTATCACGGCACCCGTGTTGATAACGGCGAAACAGCCAAGCTTAAAGAAACCTTTTTAGATCATTTTATTAAGTTTAATAAACCACAAGATCGTTTATTTGCAGGTCAAGTCGATCGTTTTGATCGCTATACACTTCGCTACCAAACGTGGTTACATAAATTTGAACGTGAACAATCGCCTATTAAAGGCTTAATTGGTCAGCGTGCTAATCTTATTCCGCACCAGCTTTATATTGCCCAAGAAGTGGGTAAACGTTTTGCACCTCGCGTACTTTTATCAGATGAAGTAGGCCTTGGTAAAACAATTGAAGCGGGCATGATTTTACATCAACAAATTATTAGTGGTCGTGCAAGCCGCGTACTTATTGTGGTTCCTGAAAACTTACAACACCAATGGTTAGTAGAAATGCTACGCCGCTTTAACTTACGTTTTTCTATTTTTGATGAAGAGCGCTGCGACGAAGCATTTGCTGACTCTCCAAACGTATTTGATACAGAGCAGCTAGTACTTACCAGTCTTGAGTTTTTAACCAAGAAAAAACGCTGGTTTGAACAAGCAACGCTTGCTGATTGGGATCTTTTAGTAATAGATGAAGCCCATCACCTAAGTATTAACAACGGTAAGCCAAGCTCAGAGTACCAACGTATGGCAGAGCTTAGCCAAGATATTCCGGGCCTTATTTTACTTACAGCAACACCTGATCAACTTGGTCACAGTAGTCACTTTGCGCGTTTACAATTACTCGATCCGGATCGTTTTTACGACTACGACGTGTTTAAAGAAGAAGAAGCAAATTATAAAGACGTAGCGCAAGCGGCAAATCAATTACTGCAAGAGCAAGCTCTGGACGACGCAGCCAAAGCCACGCTAATTGAGTTATTAAAAGAAACCGACATTACTGATATTCTTGAAAAAGCACAGCAAGGTGATTTACCAGCGCGTAAAGAAATACTTAACATGCTACTCGATCGCCACGGCACAGGTCGTATATTATTCAGAAATAGCCGCAGCGGCATTGACGGCTACCCAAGCCGTAAATTACACGCCTACCCAATGGCACTGCCAAAACAGTATAAAACGGCTATGTCGGTTCTTGGTAACATGGGCGGCATTCAAAACCCTGAACTAAGTGCACACCGTGCTCTGTTTCCTGAAAAAATATTCCAAGAGTTTGAAGGCGAAAGCGCAAGCTGGGGTTTATTCGATCCACGTGTAGATTGGTTAATCGACACCCTTAAAACACTTAAGCGCGAAAAAGTACTGCTTATATGTGCTAAAGCTGAAACAGCTATCAGCCTTGAGCAAATACTGCGTGAACGTGAAGCTATTAAAGCGTCGGTATTCCACGAAGGTATGTCTATTATTGAGCGTGACCGCGCTGCTGCATTTTTTGCAGATGAGTACGACAACGCACAAATATTACTGTGTTCAGAAATTGGCTCAGAAGGTCGTAATTTCCAGTTCTCGCATCACTTAGTGTTGTTTGATTTACCACTAAACCCAGACTTACTAGAGCAGCGTATTGGTCGATTAGACCGTATAGGTCAAACGCAAGATGTGAACATTCACGTGCCATATTTTGAAAACACCGCTCAAGAAGTATTACTACGATGGTATAACGAAGGCCTAGACGCATTCGAATCTACCTCGTCAACAGGCCAAATGCTTTATAAAGAGTTCCGTGATGATCTACTTGAATATATTTCTGCGCATAACTGCGATGAAGACGAACTCGATCCATTACTTGAGCAAGTAGCACAGCAAAATGCGGTACTGCGTAAAAAAATGGAAAGCGGACGAGATCGTTTACTAGAGCTACATTCATCGGGTCAAGGTGCTGCCGATTCACTTGTAGCTGATATCGAAAAACTCGATAACCAGTTTGAGTTGCCAAGCTACATGATCAACGTGTTTGATACATTTGGCGTAAGCCAAGAAGATAAAGGCGAAAACACCATTATCTTAAAGCCAACTGAGCATATGTTAAGCGCCTCATTCCCATCGCTTAAAGACGATGGCATGACGGTTACCTTTGATCGCGACACAGCTCTTTCGCAAGAAGACGTACACTTTATTAGTTGGGATCACCCAATGGTGCAAGGCACCATGGATATGATTTGTGACGACGACTTTGGTAGCGCATCGGTGGCTTTACTTAAAAACAAAAAGTTACCGCCTGGTACCTTTTTTGTTGAGCTTATTTTTGTTGCAGAAGCAATGGCACCAAAAGTATTGCAAGTTGGTCGCTTTTTACCGCCTACACCAATTCGTATATTGCTTGATAAAGCAGGCAATAACTTAGGTGAGAATGTGGCTTTTGAAGGCTTTAATCAGCAGCTATCAGCCGTTGGCCGCCAAACAGCCAGTAAACTTGCGGGAGCACTGCAAAGCGCTGTTCACCCTATGATCACAACCGCTAAAGATATGGCACAAGAAAAACTTGAAGTTATTCGTGCAGCGTCGCTTGTTAAAATGCAAACATCACTCAGTGAAGAGCAAGAGCGACTTGTTGCCCTTAAGCAAATTAACCCGAATATTCGCCAAGAAGAAATAACGTTTTACGATAAGCAACGCAACGACCTAACTACGTATATTGAAAAAACGCAGTTACAACTTGATGCAATTAGACTAATCGTGGTTTCACACTAAAGCTCCAGCTGTAAGCCACTAGCAAACGATTGCTAGTGGCTGTAAATTAAAAAAGCGCGATACTTATATCGCGCTTTTTATATCTAAAAATACGAAGGGTAAATAAATAGAACTGAGGTTTGTCACTTTAATCTTTAAAACTAAGCTGTCCATACTCATCTTGTATCTCCCCGACTAATTCACTAAAATAGCGCCCTTAAAAATCATTAAGGCAGGCTGTGTTAGTTAACTATAATCCCCCAATGAGCCCGTATTTAACAATACTTTTCCAAGACGACGACTTGCTCATCGTTAATAAACCCAGTGAGTTATTAACCGTCCCGGGTAAAGATCCTAAACACGCCGATTGTTTAATAAGCCGTGTTAATCGTGTTTTTCCAACTGCTAAAATAGTTCATCGTTTAGATATGGCAACATCAGGCATACTTTGCCTTGCTATGAATAAAGCAGCGCACAGGCATTTAAGTATGCAGTTTCAAGAACGCGAAACAGCTAAGCGTTATATTGCACGTGTATTTGGGCAGCTTGAGGCTGATACTGGCTCAGTGGATTTACCACTTATTTGTGATTGGCCTAATCGCCCTAAACAAATGGTTGATCACGAAAATGGTAAGCCATCACTTACGCATTTTAAAATACTTGAACGCGAAGCCGATGCTACCCGTGTAGAGCTAACGCCAATAACAGGGCGCTCACATCAGTTGCGTGTGCATATGCTAAGCCTTGGCCACCCTATTTTAGGTGATAGACTCTACGCCCATAAAGATGCGCTAGCGGCAGCGCCCCGCTTACAACTGCATGCACAAATGCTACAGCTAAAGCACCCAGTAACAGAGCAAGTACTTACATTTGAAGCAGAGCCTGAGTTTTAATAAGCTTTACTAATATTGATTATTAAATCATAACGCTAAACTTTTAGCGTGCAGCGCCGATATCTAATTAGTATCAATTATTTAGGTTTATTATGGTATTTGCACCGTTTTTTAAAAATACGCTGTTTAACGTATTGCTAAGCAGTACGTTATTTTTAAGCATGCAAGTATCTGCTGCTGAGCATATTGCTCCGCCAAGTCTATCAAGCATTGAAAACGGCGATATTGAACGTCTACTGCCTAATGATGAAATAAAATCGATACTTGCAGGCGACACCGAATTTTTAAGTTTATACAGTGAATACATGAGCGCCGACTTTAGAGGTATTGTGTTACTTATACCTGATTGGCAAACAGCTCCTACTAACAATGCGGGGATGAGTTTTTTACGTAAAGAGTTAAATAACTTAGGCTACACAACTTACGCGATGACCGTACCCGATATAGATTGGCAAGCCAGCAAGATAGCACCTCCAATCACACCTGAAACAGCCACCTCAATACCCGACACGACCGAAAATGCAGACAAACCTGCCGACATAAAAAAACAGCCTGAGCCTCATCATGTCGATGCAATAGAGAAAGTAACGAACGAAGTACTTGATAACTATAAAATAAATTTAATTGCTCGTTTTAATGCGCTATACCAAACTGCAATGGAGGAGCCTAGTAACATAGTGGTTATTGCGCAAGGCACCAGTGCAGGAGTGTTGCTAGAACACTATGCTGAATTTACAGATTTACAACTTAATGCATTTATTAGTTTAAGCAGCTATTTACCTAACACAAAGCGTAATAAAGATTTAAGCCAAACAACATCACTTGTTACGCCAGCCTTACTCGATATTTACTACGCTGATGACAACAATGAAATTTTAATGAATCTTAAAAATCGCCAACGCTGGGTTAACCGTAATGCTAAATTTGATTATCGACAACGAGCACTGTTTGGCTTGCGAGATCAACCAGAGCAACACGCACGTTTGACTAAAGAAATTGACGGTTTTCTACGCCGCCTTTTTTAAATACTCGTAAGCAGCCTGAATATCTTGGCTTTTTTTAACAGCCAGCTCCATCATGTGCTTTGGTAACCCTTGCGATACCAGTTTATCGGGATGGTGCTGCGCCATTAACTTACGATACGCTACTTTTATCTCACGTTCAGTAACACCATCATTAAGCCCTAGTAGCGCAAGTGCTTGTGCACGATCCATATTATTATTTGGTGGTACATGATGGCCAGAACCTTCACGATAGCTACTGCTTTGCCCTTGGCTTTGTTGCTGCTTGAAGCGTTGTTGATGCTGCCTAAAGTTAAACTCAGCTTGGTAGCGTTTTAGTACAAACGCAAAATGTGTTTTAGAAATACCTAGCTGCTTACTAACTTCATGAAGAAGTTGTTTTTCTTGCTCAGCTAATACCCCATCGGAAAATGCCATTTGAATTTGAATTTCTAAAAACAATTGCATCAAATCATGACGTTTAGCAAAACGCTCTTTAAAATCACTTACGGTTTCTTTGAGTGAAAAATCTACACCTTTACCCGATGAAAAAGCATATTGGGCCTCACGACGATCCTCCCCTTTCAAGCCCATTTCATCCATAAATAAATTGGCTGCTTTTATATGTACCTCACTAATTCGGCCATTCGATTTTGCGATGTGACCCATAACAGCAAAACAGCTCGAAAAGAATAACGCTTGACGCTCGTGTACATCGTCACCTTTAAATAAGCTTGAAAATCCACCTGCTTTATCAAAGTCACTTTTTAGGCTTTTATCAAATAAATGGCCTAAGTAAAGGCCAAGAATGGCTCCAAAAAATCGGCCAAACATAAAGCCAAAACAAAAACCGAGTATTTTTCCCCACATCTAAATAACTACCTTTTAGTAAATTTTATGTATTGGCTAGCGCTAAGCGCTCATTAAGTGCCATTAAACGCTCGGGTGTACCTATATCATCCCACTGACCAATATAGAGTTCGGTTGAGATTAAACGTTCACTTAATTTTTTACGCAATATTGGCCCAAGTGGACAGCTACCCAGTTCAATACCTTTAAAAAAGTCCGCTTGGTAACGACTAATACCTGAGAATGTATATTTTGGATTTTCGGGCGATAAATGGCTTAACGTAAAATCTCCCTCAGGGTTATGTGGTGGATTTTCTATTAATACTATATGCGCCTCACCTGGCTGTAAGTGCAACTGAGCAAGCGAGCTGACATCGTAATCGGTAAATACATCGCCATTAATAACAATAAATGAATCCCCCAGTAATGGTAGCGCTTGAATAATGCCACCTGCAGTTTCAAGCCCTCCCTTAATTTCTTGGCTGTACTCTATGCTTACACCAAATTGGCTACCATCTTTAAAGTAATCTTTAATTTTATCACCTTGCCACGCGAGATTTATTACAATATCGCTAATACCAGCGGCTTTTAAACTATTAATGTGGTGCTCAATCAGCGGTTTTCCAGCAACTTTTAGCATAGGCTTTGGCATGTTTTGGGTGAGTGGCATCATGCGTTGTCCGCGCCCTGCGGCTAGAATCATCGCTTTCATTTGCGCTCCTTTGCTAACTTTCCAATCACTTTTGGCACTATGCTATTTTTAGTCCAATCACTCAACGCTTTAAGCTCGGGATAATTAGCCGCTACCTCAATGATGTAATCAAGAGTAGGTAAAATATTGTCTAAATAGCCGGCCTTACCATCGCGTAAATATAATCGACAAAAAATACCTGCCGCTTTTAGATGACGTTGCAGGCCTGTTAAATCAAACCAATATTTAAACTCATTAAATGAAGTGTTAGCCACTAAGTTTTGACGAGTAAACTCACCGTAACCAAATTCAAGTAAAATTGTTAGCTCATCTTTTGGTAATTTAAAGTAACAATCGCGTAGTAGCGATACGAGATCATAGCAAAGCGGACCGCGAACTGTATCTTGATAATCTATAATTGCCCATTGACCATCGCTATTCATTATATTGCGACTATGGTAGTCGCGATGCATTGTTACCGTAGGTTGAGCTAACATGACCTCAGTTAAAAGCTTGCAGCTTGCTTGCCACATTGTTTGCAGTTGGGTATTTGACTCTAAGGTTGATTCAAGATCTATAAAATCATTAACTAACCATTGTTTAAATATATCTAATTCAAGCGTAATAAAATCTTTATTATAAGCTTGCATATATGGCGATGCCGGTGTTTTTGCCCACTGCGCACTTAACGTAATTAACTGTTGATAATACGTGACCCTATTTACATCATCGAGCATATCGGCCAAATGTGTACACCCTAAATCACTCAATATAAAAAAGCCCTGTGTTTCATCACTGGCTATAATACGAGGTAATAAAAAGCCGTGTTCAGTAAATACAGGATTGAGCAGTATATAAGGAGTGTTATTCACTTTTTGTGGATCTGAGTCCATCACTATAAAGCGTTCATTAGCATAATTTAAACGATAATAACGCCTAAAACTCGCATCGGCCGTAATAGCCGTTAAGGTAGCTACCTGAGTATTAAAGTGTGTGTTTATAAATTGTTGTAAATTTTTAAAGCGTGTCATTTTATAAGATATCTACTTTTCACTAAGTTAATTAGGTCAATTACTGTATTTGCCATTATTTTCCTTTATTATGTCTAGCCTAAATAAAATAAAAAACATTGAGGTCTATAAATGAGCAAAACCTGGGGCATATTGATGCTAAGCGTTCTTAGCGCACCATCGCTTGCCGAAACTGAATTTGCGCACAAATTTTGTGGCACTTCAATGCAAACCAGAGCTTGGCAACCGCTTCTAGGTCTCAAACTTGGTACCGTTGACATTAAAGCTGATGATGTAGAGCTCTTGGGCACCCAAAGCGCTGAGTTTACCGGCAATGTTGATATTAACACCGTTAAGATGAGTTTGTCCGCACAAACTGCCCTGATAGACAAGCAACGCGGTTTATTAAATGCAACAGGCCCAATTACTTACCGAGATGCCATTAGCCAAATAAGTAGTACGGGCTTAAACGCTGACCTAAATAATTCAGAAGTTAGTTTGCTTGGTGCAGACTACAGCTTAACTGAGCAACAAGGTAAAGGCGGTGCTGAAAAGCTATCAATTAATGAGTCTGGCTTAATGCTCATGAATGCAAGCTTTACTGCTTGCCCTGGCGAAACCCCTGCATGGGAAATCGAAGCGGACGAAATTAATTTATCGCGCGAGGAAGGCTGGGGCGAAACACATAACGCTATATTACGAATTCTTGATACACCCGTTTTGTATTTGCCATATTTTACTTTCCCGCTTGATGAGCGCCGCAAATCGGGCTTGCTTACACCAAACATCTCAAGTTCGGATAAATATGGACTTGAAACAATAACGCCATATTACTGGAATATTGCACCTAATTTAGATGCCACCATTACGCCACGCTACATGTCGCGCAAAGGCCTGCAACTACAAACAGAGTTTAGATACTTAACAGAGCAGCACGAAGGCTTAGTCGGTATAGAGTACTTAAACAAAGATGACTCTGAACCCGATCTTGGTGAACGTTATATGTTTCATTGGCAACAAAGAAGCTATATAGGTGAAAATTGGCGCGCCAACGTTGATATCAGTAACGTGAGCGATGATAACTATATTACTGATCTAAAATCTAACTACGCCAGTAAAACTGACACTCAATTATATCGTACAGGTTCATTAACCCATCTCGGCGAGACGTGGCGTACAGATATTAAAGTACAAAACTTTGAAGTACTAGGTGATCATTTAAAGTCATATACCGCAATACCGCAAATTAACTTTACGCAAACAGCACCGTGGCGCGTTGATAATTTTGATTTAAGCATCGCTGGTGAAATAAGCCATTTTACGAATGACTCAGCGGTTATTGATCAAGCAACACGTGTTCATATTGAACCTAAAGCACGCTTTGATTATAAAGAGCATGCATGGTCTTTTTTGTCTGAAATAAGTTTATTGCAAACAAACTATAAGCAACACGGTGATTTAGAAGGAACACAATATCGCGAAAGCATATCTCGAACAATTCCAAAAGTTCGCTTATATTCTCAACTCAATTTTGAGCGTGATACATCCTATTTTATTGAAGATGGTATTCAAACCCTAGAGCCACAAATTCAATATTTGTATACAACCAATAAAGATCAATCTGATATAGGCTTGTTTGATACCACTAAACTACAAGACGATTACTACGGTTTATTTAGAGACGTTCGCTTTTCGGGTGTTGACCGCATTGCTGCTGCCAATCAATTCACTCTTGGTGCAACAACGCGCTTGTTCGATAAAAAACAAGAAGAGGTATTTAACTTTAGTGCCGGACAAATATTTTATTTAAGTGATTCAGCTAAGCCGACAGAGCAAGGGCTAGCCTCTGGTACTAATTACAATGCATTATTTGCGGCACAAACCATGTTACATTGGCATCGCCGTTGGTACTTCTCTGGCGGTATTCAATATGATACCGATAGTAAACAGATGATCCAATCAAATGCGACCTTAGATTATAAAGGTGACAATAATCAACTAGTACAATTGAACCATCGCTATGCAAATGATGTCTCAGGAAATACAATTGAACAAGCAGGCGTTTTTACAAGCATTCCAATTAGTGACGAATGGAAGTTTATTGCAAGCTATCATCGTGACCTCGATAATAATAGAAGTGTTGAAATATTGAGTGGCTTGCAGTATGAATCATGCTGTTGGGCATTCCAAATTACTGGCCATCGTCAAATTGAAACAGATTTGAACCAGTCAATAGGACAAGAGCAGGCAACTTTTGATTCAAGCATTCGTTTGAATTTTGTATTAAAAGGGCTTGGTAGTAAAAACAGTTACGATGCACAAAAATTATTACAGCAAGGTATTTTTGGTTATCGTAGACCGTATTTTCTTAATAACTAGTATCACAATAGTACTATTAGCAAGAGTAGTAAAAAGAATATGAATTTAAAAAAATTATTAACATCAGCAGTTTTAAGTGTCAGCCTTTGCCAAAGTGCAGTAGCAGCTCCGGTAGAGATTGATAAGGTCGTAGGCGTTGTAAACGAAGGGGTTATTTTAAAAAGCGAAGTTGACACCATTATAAATCGTGTTAAAAAGCAAGCCAAAGAGCAAAATCAACAACTGCCTAAAGACGAAACACTTCGTGTACAAGCAATAGAGCGTTTAGTAAGTCAAACACTAATGATGCAAATGGCCGATCGTATGGGCCTAGAAATATCTGATAGCCAACTTGATCAAACATTAGCAAGCATGGCTAAAGATCAAGGCGGAAGCATTGCCGATTTACGTCGCACTATTGAAGACTCAGGCGAGAGCTTTCAAGCATACCGAGAAGAAATACGCAGAGAAATTACAACGCAACAAGTAACGCGAGCAAATGTAGATCGTCGCATTTACATTAGCGAGCAAGAAGTTGATAATCTCTTAAAAATTATGGAGAGCCAAGGTCAAAATACTGAAGAGTATGATATTGGTCATATCCTTATTGATATTCCTAACAATGCAAGCGCTGATGAAATCGCTGATGCTAAGGTTCGTGCAGATAAAGTCATTGAGTTTTTGCAAGACGGCCAAGAATTTAAACGTATTGCAATTTCTTCATCTAGTGGTTCAAAAGCACTTGAAGGCGGACAACTTGGTTGGATGGGCATCAATGAGATGCCGTCATTATTTGCGGAAGCAGTAAAGGGCCAAAAAAGCGGCGCTATTATCGGTCCACTTCGTTCTGGTGCTGGCTTTCATATTATTAAAGTTCAAGAAATTCGTGGGCGTCAAGTTGTTGAAACAACGGAAGTTAAATCTCGACACATACTGATTAAACCATCAATTATTTTAAGTGAAGAAAAAGCACGTAATATGCTTATTGGTTTTGCCAAAGAGTTGCGCGCAGGCACAGCAGATTTTGCCGAATTAGCTAAAGAGCATTCTGAAGATCCAGGTTCAGCACTTAAAGGTGGTGAATACGACTGGACCGATCCAACGACATACGTTCCAGCATTTAAAGATGCTCTACTTTCACTCAACCAAGATGAAATTAGCGAACCATTTAGAACCCAATACGGTTGGCATATAGTTCAACTATTAGGTAAACGTGTGGCTGATAAAACAGACTTAGCTAAACGTAATCGTGCACACGGCATGCTATTTAACCGTAAATTTAAGGAAGAAAGTTTTAATTGGCAGCAAGAAATGCGCGAGCAAGCTTACGTAAACATTCTTCCTACAGACGAGTAAATATGACTTTACGAATTGCCATTACTCCAGGTGAGCCTGCTGGTATCGGCCCAGACTTGCTACTCACGCTTGCTCAGCAAGCGTGGGATGCACAGCTTGTTGTTATTGCCGATAGCAAATTACTCAAAGAACGCGCAAAACACCTTGGTTTATCTATTAATTTAATTAAATTTGATGAGAATAAGCCAGCATTACCCGCTCCAGCAGGCAGTGTATACATAGATCAAGTCGATTTAGCTGCTAAGGTAGAGCTTGGTGTACTGAACGATGCAAATGGTCAATATGTATTAGATACTTTGCGCATAGCAAGTGAAAAAAATATGAATGGCACATACGATGCTGTTGTTACTGGGCCTGTGCATAAAGGCATTATTAACAAAGCAGGCATCTCGTTTAGCGGCCATACAGAGTACTTTGCACAGCAATCAAATACCGCTGATGTGGTGATGATGTTAGCAACTGAAGGACTTAGGGTTGCACTCGTAACAACTCATATACCGCTTGCTTACGTATCACGTGCGATTACCGAAGATAGGTTAATCAAAGTTGCTGGGATTTTAAATCACGACTTACAAACTAAGTTTGGTATCGACAAACCTCGAATATTAGTGTGTGGATTAAACCCACATGCAGGAGAAGATGGCCACCTTGGCCGTGAAGAAATAGAAACGATTACTCCTACACTCGAAATACTGAGAAGCCAAGGAATGAATCTAATTGGCCCTTTACCTGCCGACACCCTGTTTCAAGATAAATATTTATCGCAAGCAGATGCCGTACTTGCTATGTATCACGATCAGGGTTTACCTGTGCTAAAATACAAAGGATTTGGTAAATCGGTGAATATTACACTCGGCTTACCATTTATTCGCACCTCAGTTGATCATGGTACTGCGCTAGATTTAGCCGGTGCAGGTACAGCTGATGTTGGCAGTTTTGAATTAGCGATCCGCGAAGCAATTAAGCTCGCCCAAGAAAAAGCACAAATCAATGACCGATAAAGTACATTTAGGACACCGCGCCCGTAAACGTTTTGGGCAAAACTTTTTATTCGACGAAATGATTATCGATAAAATAGTCTCTGCTATCGATCCTAAACCAGAAGACAACTTAGTAGAGATTGGACCTGGCCTTGGCGCAATTACAGAACCTGTTGCTGAGCTAAGTGGCCACCTAACGGTTGTTGAATTAGATAAAGATTTAGCGCAACGTTTAATTGAACACCCTTTTTTAGGTCCTAAGCTAACAGTAAACCAAGGCGATGCAATGACGTTTGACTTTGCAAGCTTAGTTAGAGATGACAAAAAATTAAAAGTGTTTGGTAACTTACCTTATAATATTTCAACACCATTATTGTTCCACCTTTTTGAGTTTGCTGACAATATTGAACACATGCACTTTATGCTACAAAAAGAAGTAGTAAAACGTATGGTCGCAGGCCCTGGCAGCAAAACGTTTGGTCGCCTAAGCGTGATGACTCAATATTACTGTAACGCAATGCCAGTGATAGAAGTTCCACCAGAGTGTTTTAAACCTGCACCTAAGGTAGATTCGGCTGTAATTCGCCTAATACCTAAGAAACCAGAACAACGCACTGCAAAAAGCGTTAAAATTTTAAATACGGTTTGTCTAGAAGCCTTTAACCAACGTCGTAAAACATTACGAAATAGTTTAGGTAACCTACTAACCGCTGAAGAGCTTACCAGCATTGGAATAGATGTAACATTACGTGCTGAACGCTTATCTTTACAACAATTTATTGATATAGCTAACTGGATTTATGACAACAAGCAGTAATATTGGATCACCTGTAAAAGTATCGGTAGAAACATTTTACGTAGAAGGCCAATCACAACCTGAAATTGAAAAATACGTATTTGCTTATTCGGTAACAATTAGAAATCACAGCCTTTGTAGTGCTAAATTACTCAGTCGATACTGGTTGATAACAGATGCAAATGGTAAAGAAATTGAAGTTGAGGGCGAAGGAGTTGTGGGTGAAATGCCCACAATTGGGCCTGGGGAAAGTTACAAATACACGAGCGGTGCTATACTCGATACGCCAGTAGGTACAATGCAAGGGCATTATACTTTGCGCAACGAATTTGGTTCTGAGTTCCAAGCCCCTATTAACGTGTTTCGTTTAGCATGCCCTAATATTTTACATTAAGTAATGGCTATATCTGATGGCTGATTATGCGATAGGTGATTTACAAGGTTGCTTTAATGAGTTTAATGCCTTACTACAGCAAGTTGACTTTAACCCCAGCAAAGATCATCTTTATTTGGTGGGCGATATAATAGCACGAGGGCCAGACTCCCTAGCTTGCTTAGATTATATTTATAAGCACCAAAATAGCGTAACCATCACTCTTGGCAATCATGATCTGCACATGATTGCCTGCCATTATCTTAATAAATCCGCCAACCCAAAAGATAAACTCGCTCCAATATTTGATAGCAATAAACTACAGCGCTATGTTAGTTATTTGCAAACTCAACCACTTGCATTATATTTAGAAAAACATAATAGTTTTATATCTCATGCTGGACTCAATCCTGACTGGTCAGTTAAGCAAGCATTAAAACACGCGCAATTTGCACAGACCTGTTATCAATCAAATAACGCTAAAATGTTTTTCAAACTGATGTATCAACCTCATCCTATAGCGTGGTCAAGCGCTCTCGATGAATTTGAAAAGTTTCGATACATAATTAACTATTTCACTCGGATGCGCTTTTTAACACACGAGAATAAGTTAGAACTTAATGCAAAAGGCACAATAACTCAGAGTAACACTTTAAATCCTTGGTTTTGTCATCCAAATATTTACAATGCAAAACACGACATTGTTTTTGGTCACTGGGCTGCTCTTAAAGGTGAAACGGGTTACAAGCACGTACATGCTTTGGATACAGGCTGTGTATGGGGTAACAGCATGACCTTAATGGAATTCGCGAATAAAAAAAGAATTACCGAAAAATCTCATCTTTTGTCTAAATAAACTGAAAAAAAACTGTACATCTGTTAGGTTTGTAGACTAAGAGTTAAAATATAATTAAATATATTGTTGTTAATTACTTAACTTATCAGCATAAATGCCGATAAGTTTTAAATGAAGTACTTTTGAGTGGAAATCCATATGAATCTAACTGTAAGGCAACGTATCTGGGGTGGTTTTATATTCATCACACTTTTACTTTTAATAATTGGTGGCAACTCTCTAATAAAAATAGCCAATATTGACCGTTCTACTCAAAAAGTGAACCTCTTATCGCTTCCTGCATTGAACAAGAGTTCTGAGCTACAAGCCGAATTTATCTTAATGAGTAAAGCTGCCCAAGCTAGCTTTTATACCTCGTCAGCAAGTGAGCTGGAGCCAATAAAAAAACGTGTACTAGAACAAAAAAAGTTATTCGATACGCTTCATAGCGAACTACAGGCTGTTGTTAAAGAAGATCCCGAACTAAGTCAAAACAGCCAAAATGTAGAAAAAACATATTTAAGCTTTTTAGGCACTGTTGAGAACTTAATAGCAGACAAAGCAAAGCAACTCGCGCTAAATAAAACATTAAAAGCGCAGCTTGAAAAAATAGAGCTTAATGCTGAAGACGCAAACTCTTTGGTTCTTGATATCATTGATATTGATGGATTAGAAGAAAATCACCCTCGCGCATTTCAAGCCGCTAATAATTTAGAAAACAACTTTATGTCAGTTGTAAGTAACAGTACAGATATGCTGACTGTTAAAACACTTAACACACTCGACATTGTTAAAAATGAGCAAACTTATTATCTAGATGAAGTGATACGCACAGTCGCTTTAATCAAGCCAGCTATAGAGCAAAGCCATAGTGATTTATTTGGTAGCCTTAAAGGGTTTGTTGATACTTTAGAAAACAACATCAAAGGCAGCAATAGTTTGGCTGCAAATAAAAAGCGGTTAATTGATGCGATTACGCTTACAGAAAAAGAACTTGCGCAATCTGAAGAAGCAACAAAAATGGCACTAAATCAAATTGATGAATTAGTTAACCGCGCTAGTGACGAAGCATTTAAGCTTCAAGAAGGGGTTCGTGATGATGTTGACTCTGCCAATTTATGGACATGGGTTGGTATGATCATTGCGACTATTCTTGCTATTCTTATTGCAGTTATTACCGTAAGCAGAATTACCAAACCGCTTGCAGAGGTTAATCGAATTTTAGATATTGTTGCCAGTGGTGACATGACACAGCGATTAGATGACAGTGCTAAAGATGAATTTGGCGAACTATCGAAAAGTTGCAATACACTAATAGATAGCTTGCGTAGCTTGATTAAAGGTATTATTTCTCGCTCAACTCAACTTGCTGCTGCATCTGAGCAGACATCTGCAATTACAGCGGAATCAAGCCAAGCAATTCGTAATCAACAGGCTCAGGTTGAGCAAGCTGCAACGGCAACAACTGAAATGAGTAGTACATCGCAAACAGTTAGCAATAGTGCGCAGCAAGCCCTAAGTGAAATTAAAAATGCCGATAAAGAAGCTGAACGCGTTAAAGGCATTTCTAATAATAATAAATCAACTATTGAGCAATTAGCTCGTGAAGTTGATGATGCCTCCCAGGTTATTAATAAACTACATCAAGACAGTGCATCAATTGGCAGTATACTAGATGTAATACGTGGTATTGCAGATCAAACTAACTTGCTTGCACTAAATGCTGCGATTGAAGCAGCTCGTGCTGGTGAGTATGGCAGAGGCTTTGCCGTTGTAGCTGACGAGGTGCGCTCTTTAGCAAGTAAAACACAAGAATCTACACAAGAGATACAATCAATGATTGAATCACTGCAGACTGGCGCAGAAGCGGCCGTAACGGCAATGGGCAAAGGTAAGCAGCGTGCCGTATCGTGTGTTGAACAATCTGATCTTGCAAGCACTGCTCTTGACTCAATCACATTTGCTGTATCACAAGCTCACGATGTCAGTGAAGAAATCTCCACTGCCGCGCTTGAGCAGCAGCAAGTAGCCCAAGAAATTAGCGAGCGCCTTGAATCAATTGTAGCTATTGCAGAACAAACAGCTGAAGGTGCAAGTCAAACTAACATTTCGAGCTCTGAAGTTGCGAAACTGGCTGAAGAATTACGCTTATCTGTAGATGCTTTCAAAGTGTAAATTTGAACTTATAATTTAATAAAAAGCCGTATTTAATAACTTAAATACGGCTTTTTTATTTAGATCACTATATTTAAATAACCTGAGCTCTGGTTAAGAGATTTACTAACGTATTGAATCATGGTGATATTTAAGTTTATTTTCTCTAGCCAGAGATTTTCAGTGAAAACAAGGCGAATTTACGCGTCAATAGCGGGTCTATTGCAAGTAAATTCAACGCAGTTAGCGCTGAAAATAGCTGCTCGAGATAGATTTATTATCCAGAGTTCAGGTTAATTATTTATATTCATTGCGGGGGCTATTTTAGTGAGGTTAACAAGTAGTTGAATCAGGTCTATTGTTGAAATGCTAATACCAAACTGCATAAATCTTTGATCAATTTAACGAATTAAATTGCACTATAACGTCGTTAAAAATTTTTTATTTAGAACAACTAGATACAAAAATTTTTGCCTAGTTCTAGCGTAATTTTC